>NZ_JBWDLI010000005.1:168305-279876 GCF_056238625.1 Colwellia sp. F1 | reverse complement strand
GCTGCTCAATTAAACGTTGCCAATCTTCTAGTGTTCTTCTTAGCTTCATAATACCTCCTGAAAAATCAGAGGGTATAATTAAACGAATCAAAATGATCTGCTAGGTGTGGTTACTCGGACGCTTACGGTTGTTCCAATACTGCGTTTTATCACAAAAATATGATGAGGGGTCAAGTGGTTGAGCAGTCTACTGATCGAACTCTGATTTGTATTGGTGCCAAACATGGCGCGGAGGTTGGACAAAAATACAGTGTTATTAGATTCCATGAGGAAATAGCGCCGGGTGAAGGTGATGATCCGTATACCATAGAAAAAGTGGGAACTGTTCAAATTACTAAAATTGTGAATGATCACTTCGCTACGGTAAAACTACTATCAGGTGATATTGCAGCGAAAGATATGGTGGAGCTTGAATAGTAATTAAGTGGTGGCGCAAGCCACCACTGGAGAATAACGATGAAACTTAATGAGAAAGCTTTTGCGTTGGCTTGTGCAGCCGCTTTTGGCATTGTTTGGTTGGTTTGTTCAATGGTGGTAATGATGCTGCCTGATATGATGTCTAGTATGACGGGCAACATGTTGCATACTGACTGGAAAATTCTGGGCTGGCAGATGTCCTTTATAGGAGTATTTATTGGTGGATTTTTTTGGGTGTTATTTGCAGGTGTAACAGGGGGAATTGTAGCAAAGATTTACAATAACCTGAATTCGAAATAGCAGTCGCATTTAGATTGGTGGAAATAATTAAATTAACAACAACGAACCCATTTAATCAATCATTAATTGAATGACGCTAAGCAAGAATGAAAAACTTTTTTCAGTTTTAAATATGAAGTCTAAGGTGTGTCTTAAACACACCTTAGTTATTGAATTATAAGGTAAAGTTATTTTCTTTGGCACTCAATTTGCAGTCTTAGTGAGAGACAATTAATTGACGAAGAGTATGTTTATGCTTCATATCGAAAACACTTTAATTAGCCAGCTCCAAAACTCATCTGTTTATAAATCGAGCTTAGAGGAACAAAAAACTAATAATAATGAGTTCTCTAAACTACTTATTAAAGCGATTGACAATGTAAATGAATTGCATCAAAAAGCAGGTAAAGCGACAAAAGAATTCGAGTTAGGGACAACAGACATTAGTTTAGCAGAGGTTATGATTGCAAGATCAAAAGCAGGAGTTGCTACTGAAGCCACTATACAAGTTAGAAATAAAGCAATAGAAGGGTACAAAGAAATTATGAATATGGCTCTATAAACTTTTAGTATGTTAGAGTAAACAACTAGAATTTATGATAGAAAGTCATCGTTTTATTTCGTTCATGTACGAAATTGTTAAATGGACTTTCGTTCATGTAATTGTTATGGTGTACGAAAGGTATAGGTTTCGTACATATGAAAGTTGGTTTTGCACGAGTTTCGACTCAAGAACAAGATTTACAAGTTCAACTGTCCAAGTTGGACAGTTATGGTTGTGAGAAAGTATTTCAAGGGAAGCAAAGTGGTGCTTCGATTAAAAATGATGAGAAGTTAAAAGATCTCATAGATTTTATACGAGAAGGCGATGAAGTAATTGTTACTCGCCTTGATCGGCTTGGCCGATCATTAAAGACTATTCTCGAAGCTATTGAAAGTATCCATAAAAAAGGAGCGTGTTTAAATATCATCGACGGCTCTCTTAACACTGGTAATGATAATCCATTCTCGACGGCGATGATCAACCTATGTGGAGTCTTCGCTCAGCTTGAGCGGGATTTAATAAAAGCCAGAACAGCAGAAGGTCGTGAAGAGGCTAAGGCTAAAGGCAAACATATGGGGAGAATGCCTGCTTTGTCTGATAAACAAGCGAAGGAATTATATAAAGATAAACTAAATGGTGACTCTATTTCGGCACTTGCACGAAAATATGGAGTTGGTAGACCAACTGTCCATCGAACACTAGAGCGTGTGGCGAAAAGTGCAACTAAAAGGGAAGGGAAATGATTAGGCGGAAATTTGGATTATATGTTATTTCTCTTTGGTTGTTATTTTTACTAGTAATAATTATTACGGTGAATATACCGATGTGTTGGGGCGATGATTGTCATTTTATTGGTTTTTCTAACTTTAATTCGGCCATAGTTGTCCCTGCGATATGTTTTTTATGCTTGATTTGGGGCATTTATGAACTCAAAAGGTTTGAGTTTGCTATTAAAGGATCTACCAATCTTCCATTTAAATTGGTTAAAGTTGAAAGCATTAATTACGAACATCTAACGTTTTTGGCGACGTACATAATCCCTTTAGTTACCTTTGATTTTGAAAGCACTAGATATTTGATTGTTCTAGGCTTGTTATTGATTTTTATGGGGATAATATACATAAAAACGGATTTGTTTTATGCCAACCCGTCACTAGCATTATTGGGCTTTCACATATACAAGGCGGATGGCAACTTTAAAAATAATGAGTCAAGGCAAAACATAATAATCATAACTCGATGTAAATTGAAAAATTTAGATCGAGTTTCATACATTAAATTAGATGAAAGAATTTACTACGGAGCGATAGTTAAATAATGAACAAGGAAGAGTTGAATACCAAACTACAATACTTCTCGGATAATATTGAACAAATCGGCACTACTGTATATGTACTTTTGAAAGGAGAAAATAATCCCAAAAAACTTGATATAAGGGCTGAAGATCTCCCTAGTATTAGATCCATGTTTGTTGGAAGTCTTGTAGATACCATCATTAATGATGAAGAACTTAGCGTTGTACCGTTGTCTACTTCAGATGAAAGAAAAAATGTTATTTATGAATATGATATAGATACTCCAGAAACATTGAATAGCTTACAGGCGGTATTGGAATCAGATGAGCAGGAAACTTTTGATCTTGAGCATGATGAAATTAGCTCTGTAGCAGCTATTATTATTGAATTGGGCGATGAAAGACAACAAGTTGTATTATATAAAACGATGGCTCAGGTTAATATTTATGGTCGCTCTAGCTTCTTTCTAAAAAAATCGCCTCATCGGTTTGAAGAGCTAAAAGAAGAGTTTTTCCGGCTAAGTCCTAACTTTCAATTTATTAGAGTTGATGGTTCTTTATTGGTAATCGATCTAAAAACTTTGGAAAAGTCATTTGGTTTCCAAGAAGTTATTCAAAAAGAGGCAATGCTAGGTGTTGAAGCTGTTGAGGCTATAGAAATATTGGAGAACCCAGAAACGTTACACGAATTAATTGAGGATGTAACAACAGCTAGAAAATTAACAAAGATTGCAAAGGATTCTCCTGTGTTAAAAGCGGGTATTGAAAATCAACGTATTGTTGCATTTTGTAAGGTATTTCCATCATTGAAAGGAAAAATTAGGTTTAATGCTGCCGACGACAAAATACAATTGGATACTAAGGTGTCAAAGACTTTATTTATTAAGTTATTAATGGATGATTTCTTAACTTCTGAATTAACCAGTTTCCACTATACTAGCCTTGCAAAAGATGAAGCTGATGAGCATGTTGATGAAAATATTGATTAGAATACCTAGATCATAGTTATTGGCAACTTTGATACGAGTAAGTTTACATTAAAGGGAAGAATAAAAAATAATATGGAAACACGTCTGGAACCACAGCTACGAAATAATGAAGAAATAAAAGCTATTTTAAGAAAAGTTGATGTTACCTATCAATTAGCTGATAAGAGAAATGTCGAAACTTTGTTGGTTTATTTGCCTAATTTTAATACTACTAATTCACTTACTCAATTCTTCTCAGTAATTAAAAACGGAATAATGGCTAATTTTGTTTTTAAGTGTTCTGAGATAGAAAAGAAACTTGGCATTAAGAAAGACGGTGCCGCCGATAGACTATTTGAAAAGGCAATTCGAAAATTAAGTCAACATACCGCTAAAGGGGAGCTGGGAGAGCTAATACTATTTACATTAATGGATGTTTATTTAGAAGCCCCAAAATTACTTAGCAAAATATCAACTAAAACCTCTCGAAGAGTTCCTGTATTTGGTGCTGATGGCGTACATGGGCAATTTTATGATGGACAGTTTAAGTTATTCTTAGGGGAATCTAAGCTGTACAAGGATTTTAAATCTGCCGCAAGTGACGCTACTAAATCAATTAAATCAGCAAAGGACAAGTATCAAGATGAATTTGATTTGATAGATAGCTTCATGGACTTTCCAAATTTAAATGCAGAATTGGAAGAGCATCTATTAGACGTTTTGAACCCGGTATCTAACTCCGACATAGATGATGTTTTGCATAACTCCTGTTTTATTGGGTTTGCTAAACCAGAGTTACGCGAGTGCACTCAAGGTGAATTCCATCAAAAGTATATTGATCTTGCTGGTGAATATATAGCTGACTTT
Organism: Colwellia sp. F1; assembly: GCF_056238625.1. Classification (NCBI taxonomy): domain Bacteria; kingdom Pseudomonadati; phylum Pseudomonadota; class Gammaproteobacteria; order Alteromonadales; family Colwelliaceae; genus Colwellia; species Colwellia sp. F1. The sequence goes on along the minus strand of NZ_JBWDLI010000005.1, from coordinate 275,507 downwards.
TACAAGAAGCTGGAAAACCAAGAATTGGCAGTTAATAAAACTGTACTAATGATATTGCCGTTTGAATGCGTAGATGATCTTGTGGCGCAATTTATTAATTATATGGATATTAAAAAATGAGTGAATTCGCAAAAAAGCTCTCAACAAGAGCTATAGCTAGCGAAAATTACAAATGTGCTAGTAACGAACTTTTTCGCTCATACATATACAAAATGGTTGGTGACAAAGCAGAATTAGATAGATCACATGTAATGCAATTGGCATCGGTTGCTCAATACCTATACAAGGTAAATGACAGCAAATTTCGCAAAGAAGGTGCAGTATTGCTTTCAATGCTTATAGACGTATGTGGTGATTCGTACCCAGAGATTATTGGAATTGCTAATAGAGTATTTTCCAGCGCTGGTGACTTTCCAAATATAAAGCTTATTGAAAATAATTACCCTGAACTAAACTTTCGATATAGCTTTTATTCTGAGGCTGAAATGGAGTTCAGACAGGAACTCAATACTGTAGAAGAGCTTAGTTTTCCTCTCACAGATTTTCAAAGAACATTATGGGAAAACCTGACTTCAGATGAAGATGTAATAACAGTTGCACCTACGTCAGCCGGGAAAACGCACATAATATTGAGCTATTTAACTCGCAGAATGATTGAATCAGATGGAGCTTTCGCAGCGGTAATAGTTCCAACTAGAGCGCTAATTTCAGAAGTTGCTAGTAAGCTATATGAAATAGCAAAAGAGCAAAACTATGAAGAGGAAATAGAAATTTGTACTGTTCCTCAAGATAAAGGCTACGCAGATAAAACGTTTTTCGTGATGACTCAAGAACGGTTGTTTGATGCGTTACAAGCCGGGGATTTGTCTTTTAACTACTTATTTATCGATGAAGCTCATAATATTACTGATGAAAGCAGAGGTGTACTGTTGCACTTAACAATTGATAAATTGTTGGAAGATAGTTTTCCTCAAGTAATTGTAAGTATGCCCTCTGCTAGCTATCAAGACTCTTTTTCTACGGTTTTCGAAGACGTTGAATTTAAAAAAGAAATTACGTCCTTTTCACCCGTTGCCAAAATATTAATGGAAGTTAAGCCCGTAGGGAGAAATTTAGTCATTAAGAGGCTAAATACAGCCGATAATATAAGCATACCTAAAGGGTTCAAGAAAAAACACTTATCAGACATTGCTTTAAAACTTGGTAAAGGCCACAGTAATATTATCTATAGAAATCAAACCGATCATTGTGAAGATATTGCACAGAACATTGCTAATAAAATAGTTAGTTTTGAGACGACTGATGAGCTTGAAGAAGCCGCTGACTATGTAGAAGAGTTTATCCACAATCGTTTTACATTGGCTAGCAACCTACGTAAAGGTGTTGCCTTTCATTATGGTCCATTGCCTAGCTCTTTAAGAGTTATGATCGAAAACCTAGTTAAAGAAGATCAGATAAAGTTTGTTGCATGTACGAGTACATTGGCTGAAGGAGTTAATCTACCTGCGAAGAATTTATTTTTATATAAACCAATGCAGTCAAAGGGAATGGGAGCACCAGAAAGACTTGATGACGTGAAAATCAACAATATTACAGGTCGAGCGGGTAGAATGCTTGAACACTTCGCAGGCAACATATTTATTGTTGAGCCGGATGAGTGGCAGGTAAAAGATTACTTTGATGACAAGGAAGGCGATGAAGAAAAAATTCCGACATATTTTAAGGCTTTAAATGAGGAGCTTTTTAGCGTATTTCAGGCTCTAAGTGGAGCATATGCACATGATGAAGAGAATCAATATAAATTCTACACTATAGCAAATAAACTGATTAAAGAAGTTGCTGAAGGTAAGTTAAATAAAACACTTGATGCACCAGAGTTAGAGCTAAGCACAGAAGAACTAGATGCCTTAGAAAATGCTGTAAAAGATGCTCATCGTAGTTTAAAAGTTGCACCTTTTACACTTGAAGCAAGTCCAACGATTGGTTACATACAGCAAAATAAATTGTTTAATTTTTTAAATAATGTTGATGATTTGAACGAATGGACGCTACCGCATCCAAAATCAAAGGATCTGTATGGTGTGTTGGTAAAGGTTTGTGGGAAATTAGAAGAGCTTGGTGTATACACACCCACTGGCGAATATTTTATGTCATATATGTGTGTCATTGCCGCTAAATGGGTTCAAGGTGATAGTTTAAAAGAAATTATCAATGAACAAATTGAATGGATGGAAAAGCGTAAAAAGAAAAAAGACGATGAGATAAACCCCAACAAAGCTGTGAGGGATGTCATTAAAGTTATCAATAATGATATTCGATTCAGAATGGCAAATGCGTTGCGCTGTTATCAAGTGTTACTATCAAATGTTATTGCTCTAAAACAATTAGAAATATCAAGCATCAAATTACATACTTATTTGGAAATTGGTGCGAGTGATGACAGGATGATTGAGTTGATTAACATCGGCCTTTCTCGTGAAGCGGCTAAGGAAATTAATGAAAAGCTCACAGACAATATAGATGTTGGTTCTTTACATAAACTTTTAGAATTATTGAATACCGACGCGTTGGCCGATGTGCACCCAATTACTAGAAAAGAAATATTAGCAATGTCTAAATAAAGAACTCGATTTTGGTTTTCGCGTTTTTTATTGACTTACACTTTGTAATATACAAATTCTAAGTCAATAAAATTATCAATCAGTCTAGTGATTTAAAGTTGGCTAATGCGTCCTCAAGTATCTCTAGGGCAACTTTTTCGTCAATATATTTATGACGTGTTGTGATCTCTGTTTTATAGTTAATGAACGCGTTGCCGAAGTCTAAATGAACAACTGAACCATCTTCATTTTTACCCTTAACTTTAAGAAGGGTACAATCGTCATGATTTGACAAATAATTAACAATTTCAATGACATTTTCTTTAGATAAACCAGTATCTTCTTTTTCATCAATAGCAAAATCTAGTGCTAGTTGCATATTACTTTCTAAATATGGAGCACTACTTAGATCCCTAATTAGTTGAGGTGCATTTTCAGCTACATCTGATAGTGAAGTTGTCCCTATCTTAAAATGTAAGCTACTGTAGTCATCGATTTCAGTTAACCGAGAAAACTCTTTCTCTTTCGGAATTAGTTCTAACTTAACTTTAGTAGATCTATTGTTGCAGAACTGTTCAAGTAGAGAAGTTCCTACACTTTTCAAACTAACACTTGGTCCAGAAGTAAAGCCAATAACAACTTTTAATTTTGGAATAATTGAAAAGAAATATGGATCACCAATTATGCCTTGATTTATTGCAATTGAAGAAATTTTTCCATCGCTTGTGGCTTTGGTTTGCCATGTATTTCTTTCACGAACAACCGTTACAGGAAATACATCTGAATCAGATTGACGGATAAAATTGGAGGCTTTTAGCAAGTGTTTTTTGTTTCGAATATTAATTATTCGAGTTTGATTGTCATTATTTTGATTCGCTTGATAATTTGAAACAAACTCAGAAAAAAAAGAGTTCTCAGCTTCAATGGAGAAAAACCTGACAGTAATGCTCTTTTTTAGTTTGTTCATAATAATCCGTTATGTAATCAAGAATATTTTTGTGTTTTTAATGATTGTAGGATAACTTCTCACATTTATAAGAAAAAGTCCATAATAACTGTTTTAATGTACAGTGGTTGTGTTGGGTGATAGTTGAATCTATGGATTTCTTTTTAAATTGTTCAAGAAAAAATAGATCGTTCTTGAACATCGCTAACGGCGAAGAAGAATGTAATATATTTAGATTATTAATCTCCAGAAAGAACAAAGGAGAGCAAAGGCTCTCCTAAAGTTACTAATACGACAACAATAAGTTGAAGGGTTAGCCGCTGCCTAACCTGCCAAATACTCGTCCTTTACGAACCGACCTTCAGCAAGGTGCCTACGCGGGTCTCGTCTGGATTTTAAGAGCGGGGAGACTCAAGCACACTCTGTATTTACAATTATGATGTTAATTGGCGTATTCGTCAAGATCATTTAGCAGATGAGCTGATTAGACTCGCACCATGCACTACTGCGTGTGGGTAACAGGATTTTACCAGATCATGTGCTGTTTTCAATGTAGTACCAGTGGCAAGAAGATCATCTACTAATAGAATTCGTTGAGGCTCGTTATTAACCACTGTAGTGTTATTCAAGCATAACGGAGGAAATTCACTTCTGTATGGAACGGGAATTCCTTTTAAAGAAAAATCGCCTTGAAATCCTTTCTCGGTCAATTGCTTTCTCAGCCTATGTGATAATGTTTTATGCTCTTCCACGCTGATATCAGCTCTATCTAATAGTGCAAGAGCTTCTTCAATAGTCAACTTACGTAAAAAGTCGGATGAGTGATGCGCAGTAAAAATATTTGCTAAACGCTTGCCAATAAGGCGGCTAATATTGTGTGAAGAGGGCATCGAGATAATCAGGTCATAGCCATTAGGCTCTTCAGCTTGAAAACTGTTAACAATAACACTATAGCTTTCTCTGAGTAGTTTAATGCTGGTAATATCAGTAGTAAGGTTATCTTTGCCTTTTAATGCGTAGATTATTGGACAGTTATCACCGGGGATCTTACGGTGCTTTCTTCTTGATTTAGCCGAAGCTAATAATCTCTTAAACAAAGAATAAATTGTTAGGCCGCCTATCTCTTCTTTGGTTGGATTTCCTTGAGGTCTGGTTTTCAACCACTCTTTATTATCGTGATCAACTTTAACGACATTTCCTTGTACTATAAGCCCCAATTGTCACCTCAAATAGATGTAATTATTGTACTCAGTCTATCTATTTATTGGCTAATATGGAATCTTCACAATTCGTTTTTTGAACAACAGGTCGTCCCTTTTTGAATAGGAGGGCATTTAACTGTTCCGTAAGAGCAATAAACGCAACAATCACCTTTTAACGGTTTAAGCAGTGCTTTACAGCTTTCGCATTCGTAATACCACTGACAAGCGTTTGTTGGCATGGTTTCCACCTTGCTAAATCCACATTCGGGGCAAGTGATTTTAGATTCTAGTTCTATACCTTGCATACTGGTTCCTTAATGGGCTTAACAATATCTAAAATAGACATTACGACCATCCAAATGATCCCAAAGTAAAATAAGTAAGTGCTCCAGTCGTATTGCCATAAAGGATACAGGGTCAGCAATACTGCAATTGGGCCAATGACACTTAAAACGCCTCTCAATGAATCTCGATGTTGATACCAATTATAGAAATTAAATAACAACGCTAGTGAAGCAAATAATGGCAATAAGGTGTTCACCGCTATCCCTTCAAAATGTGAAAGAAAACCTAACCCAAGAGCGGATGCCAATGAGCCGAGTGCCGGAAAACATGCTGTGCAGCTAAGGGCGGCTAGCCAAACGCCACCAGAACCTACTTTATCTAGAATTTTATTGATCATAACTATCTACCTCAATTTTTAAGGTAGTATAAACTCCGTACATAAGTACGGGGTCAATAGCTATTTAAGTGAATTTATAATGGGGCAGGTTTTTGGGTCTTGATTGGCCTTGCAAGAATCTGTCATATCTTGAATCACTTTCTCTAATCGCTGTAAATCATCGATCTTATCTCGTATGAGTTGCAGCTTTTGCAACCCCATCGACTCTATATCTGCGCAATTTCCGCTGAGTGACATCAGTGATTCAATTTCTTTCAGCGTAAACCCTAATGCTTTAGCTTTCAGAATAAATTTGAGTTGATTGACAAGGGCATCGCCATACATTCGGTAACCAGATTCTGGTTTTAAAGGCTGCTCTATCAGACCTTGACGCTCATAAAAACGGATTGTTTCAACGCTAATGTTAAGCTCTTTAGCAAGTTTACCTATGGTTTTCATAAACAGGCTCTTCAATTAATAAGTGTCATTATACCAATATTCAAAATTGACCTTAATGTTGAAGAAATAATTCTCTCAATTATTATTGGTCACGGTTTTGTAATTGCTCACCGAGTCGATTGATATTCAGTGTACTAACATTCTTCATCAGTTAGGTGAGCAGCACGTAATAGGCTTCTTATGTCATCTGTGTCAATGTTCTCATCCACTAATGCTTGTTGCAGAAGTACACTAACTTCAGGAGATGGAGACAAGTTTTCGAGCTTCATATTTGCTAAAGCTTGTTTGAGCGTGTGTGGATTTTTTATTTTCACTGATTATAGTCTTAAGCTTGCGTATTCAAAGTAACACCAAAACTAGAATTGAGATCTACTATAGATTTAGTTTGCCGCCAAGTAGTAACCTTTCAACGGTTACTATTTTGTACTCCTTTGAAAAGTAACCTCTCAAAGGTTACTTTTTCAAAAACTCAATCGTAAGCACCACTTCTTAGCATTTGCTGAACGGGAGAGTCTATGACCCTCATTCTATACTATAATTACTCAGGGCGAACTATAGAGGTTTACGATGAATAGGAAACTTGAATTCAAGTACCCAAAACTTAGTGACGTTCTCGACTCATTAGAATCCGACACTACAAGCTTTGACTATATCGTTTCGAAAGATAACGAGTCTGATGACGATAAAATATATACATTTGAAACTCATCCTTTTTATTCGCAGGTTGGTGATCTAGGAGATCTTGAGATCCCCGATTCAGATATTTACTAATTAATATCGCCGTCTTTTAGTTGGTTTTGTAGCTTTTGAATTTCTAATAACAGTGCCTGATTCTCTGCATCTTTTTGCTCTGCGCTTTCTATCGCTTTTTGCCTTTCTAACTCAAGGCGAGTTTTATCTGATTCTAGTTCACTAATTTTTAATGACTTCTTAAAAGATTCAGTTTGTTGCATCGTTCTTTTACGACTCGAAATATAGTCTTCTAGAGAGCCGGAGCTACGATGGGTCATCTCTTTTTCCATCTGAAGTGCAATTGCGGTTTCATTAGCACTAAAGCCTAGCTCTATTGCAGCGTCCAAATGCTTATCAAGGCTATCGCCTGAAAATTTATGACGTAATGAGTATATCGATTTACCTTTAGGCCAGCCAAGTTCTGTGGTGATTTCACTGAAGAGCTTGCTGATATTTTCCGCCGTTAATGGTTTAAAGTTGTTGGGGTCTATGAACAAATGACCATCGTAGTTGCCAGTATCAATGTTGGTGAGAAACTCTTCCAAATCATTCTCAACGAAATTCCTGACAGCGAGCACTGTTGAGAATCTAAAGCTCACTGGCATAGTATTTCCTTGCTTAGCCAGCTTTGGAACAATTGATAAACTATCTTGCTTGTTGAGGAAGAACTCTTTTTCGATGATTTCTTTAGAAAATTGAAGTCTACGATAGCTACTAACTGAAATCGGGCGGCTACCCGTTTCATTCATGATCTGTGCAATTAAGAGTAGTGACGCTCGCTCATAGCCCTGATATTCATTAACTATGTAATTATTTAGTTCTTCTAGCTCATACTCACTTGCATCTTTTCTGTTTCGGCTTCTCGTATCACAATCTCTAAATAATTCTGGATAAAGTGAATTATTATTTGGCTTTTCATTTCTAGATACGGCGATTTCTTTCAATAATAATGATGATGTTATTTGATATGAAAACTTATTGGCAGGATCAAAACCAAGAATATTTGGGTGATATGTACCTTGCTTTTGTACCCAATGATAAAAGTTATAGATTGGCATCAAAAAATCACTGTTGACCGTTTGCTTGGCAACGTTTTCATTACCTCTGTAGCGAGAATCTGCTTTTGTTGCTTTTAAACAGAATGCCCTAAACTCCCTCATCCGTGAGTCGTTCATTTCAAGCCAGCTTATTTTATGTTTGCCAGAGTTTAAGAATTTAAATAATCGTCTGATAGCCTTTCGATAAGTGCGCTTGGTCTTAGGATCTCTATCAAGATTGATTAGAAAGTCAGTAGGCCCCCAAAGGACCTCTCCGTTGATATCTTGGTAAACATAGTGGTCTTGACGATCATAGCGTATCTTTGTTTCAGTAATACCGTTACTCATCTGAAACCTCCAATTTAAGCGGAACGCCACAATGTCTCTTAGCGCTAAACTCTGAGGCATCAACCGCATTGACTAATTGACTCCTATTGCCGATAAATAACATCGACTCTCTAGATGCGTTTATACATGTGTAAAGCCATGATTTATCAATCAAATAGAAATTATCCAAAATAACAAAAGAATGATTAAATTGATTACCCTGAACCTTCTGAGCCGTAATTACATAACAAAGTGCAATACTTTCAATATCATCCAATGACAAATCGATACAATCACCGCCAATGTCTATCTTCATCCAACACTCACGTCCATATGCAACGACAGGCTTTTCGTAAACTTCTACAATGTCTGCTAATGTGCCAACTGGTACATCGACAAATTTATTAGGTTTGGCAAAAATAATTGGCTCCCCCGCGTAGAAAATAGATTCTCCAATTTCTAGCTTTGCTACTTTTTTCCGATCAAAACGAACCCGTTGAATTTGGGAATTTATGCCATCGCACAATTGAGGACTAGAGCAAATGATCTTAGGTACATCACTTAGCATTGAAGTCAATTCAAACCAAATATTGGTCGCAACGGTACTAAGCATCTCGTGAGATTTATCTTCAGTATGGTAAATACTTAGGCTTTGTTCTTCTGACACGTCAAATGCAGGAATAGCATCAAATACTGATGATGCAGCACCACCAATTAAAGAGCTATACAGCCGTTGGATATCAGACTGGGACTCGGCACCTTTCACTTCAATTAACTCTGTTAGGACTTCATCTTTTAATTCAACAGCCTGTTTGAAAAACGATCCCGGACCTATAGGAGGTAATTTAAATTTGTCACCAATAAAGCAAATGTGAACGTTAAGAGGAATAACCTTTAAAAGTTTATACAGCGTTAACATATCAACTGAATTTGAATTTTCTATCAGGATAAGTGCCTCAGACAATGCGCCTTTTAGGTTTCGCTTTTTTGCCTGTGAAATGAAGCGATTAATAGATTCTCCCTTTAAATTAGGCAGTATATTATCTTCATTACGAACAACTGAATTAACTTTCCAAACGTTAATACCATTATTAAGGCATACATCAATGATGATCTGGGATAGCAAAGACTTTCCTGTTCCAGCTTCCCCGACAATAAAAGAAACAGGCTGATTAAAGGCATTACCTAATGCCTGTAACTGGAGAGGATTTAGCTCAATATTATTGTTTTCTAGTACTGATAACGTTTCGCCAAACGCCAATGAACTCCTATCAAATAGCTGCTTTATCTTAGATAAACGCCTGTGAAATAATGCATTTATTGCCTTCTCAATCGCCTGATGACCTAAAATTTGTATAGTGTTATTTTGTTTGTTGAAACAAAGCGTCTGAAAAGCACAGTCTTCAACTTCATCAAGTTCTAGCTCAATTCCCGCTTCAATCAGCTTAGCTTTGACTTCATCAGCAGGTAATGCCATATCACCGTTATTGCTTAGTGCTGAATAGAGTAGTGATTCAATAAATGAAATCGCTCTACGCTTATCGTTCAAATTGATATCAAAATTAACTCTTAATTTTTTGTCTAGTGATTTCCATGTCCGCTTTGCAGCATTTACAGAGGTTATAGGATAGAGCAGATATGGATTCTTTTTTATCAGGCTACTTGCGTCATGTCCTAATAGCTGACGAGTCGCTTCAACATACTCAACTGGTAAATCGTGTCGTTCAAAAAATAGATTTAATTCAGTTTCACCAACAGCTTTAGCCCAACCATCACAAAGATTTTGGGCCATAACTGGTGAGATTTTTAGCTTTTTACAGTTAGATAACTTTTTAGCTGAGTAACTTTGTAAAACTGCTAATAAATCTTCACCAAAAGCGAGCTTAAGTTTCTTCGCCCAATAGCTATTTATCCCGACGAAATGGGCGTTGTAGATAAGAAAATCACAAAGAACATCTGTTGTAATTTCTGCGCTGGGGTGCTGCTTTGAAGCCTCATTAACAACAAACTGTGAGCCATACTCTTTATCAAAGAAATAATCACCAGTCGCCCTCCAGATTTCTCCTGTTTGTGGGATTGAGGTGATTGCACCGAATTCAGCCTTCACGATTATTTTTTCACGTGCAACCTTTAATAAAAAAATAGATGAAATACCACGTTTATCTTGTGTATGGTGCCGAACTAAAGTGACTACGCCTGTTAATTGCTTAACATCTTCGTGAAACGATATATTGCTTATTTGCATGACACGTCACCATCATCCAAGTAAAGTTTTGGAATATACCGACCTGTTGCCAACAAAAACTCTTCTGAAGCCAGATCTAATTGAATAGAGTTAAGCTGTGTCTCTAATGCCTTAACTTTCAATTCAAGCTCACTATTTGAAACCGTATTTTCTAGATTTTCTTTTACTGAATTTTCTTCTTCAACATCATTAGACAGCTCAATCTCAAGCCCTTTTTGTTTTCGAACTAGCTTCTCTATTGGACCATCAGGATCAAATAATTTTTGTAGATCTTCATTCGTATCTAGGGTTGATTTAGGCACATTATGCATCTTGAAAATTTGAGTCTTGTTAACCCGACCTTGATACAAAGGGATAATAGGCGAAGTATTTACCCAATCAGCTATCTTTTTAGCATTCTGTTTACCGATATCCTGAGAAGATTTTCTGCGCTTATTCACCATGATTTACTTCCCCGGAAAATCAATAATAGAGGTGCTCTCGTCAGCATTTTCGTAGCCGATACCATGTTCGTCTAAAAGCTTTTTCAGCTTTGCATTTTCGATGCTGAGCTGCTTGCTCTTTAGCTCAGATTGCTTAAGTTGTTTCTTCTTCAGATCAAGCTGGGATTTTATAGACAAACGTACACTTTCAATCTGGTTTTCTAACGTGCAGTTCTCTTCTTCCAAGTATTTGTTAGTCACTCTAAGTTCAATTAATTCGTTTGCTAGCCCTTGGTGATTAACTTTAGATACTTTAAGCTCTTCCTCTAGCTCTTGCAGGGCGTTCTTTTCTTTAGTGTTGGCTTGCAGCTTGGCCTTAAACTTCAGTCTTTCCCAAATGTTTAGTTTATTTTTATCGCCATAAATTCTTAGCTTTAAGCTCGTAGGTATTGCATCCAGAGACTTTGCAGATGTTGTATATGTCGGAATATCATATTGCTTAACAACATCCTTACTATTTTGTTTACCGTTCCACTTTCTAAGTCCTGTAGGGCTGGTAGGGAAGAATTCAAGGACATATTTTCCTTTGTCATCAACCTGTTTGTTACCATTAACTAATACAAAGGGGATTCCCTCGCTTGCCCACTTTTCAAGTATTTCCACTTTTCTTTCAATGCGCTCAAAAGCTTCTTTTTGTTGGGGATCTTGGGTTTGTTTTGTCTTAGCCATTAGGTTGCTCCGCTTGGAAAATACTCTTACTTCTTTTCATTGTGCGTTCATGGCTTTCAATTAAAATCTCTAAATTAGCGCTTTGTTCCTTAGCTCGCATACGTTCAACAGGGAGCGTCAAATAATCAGCTTGGACTGCCTTTAGCGCGATTAAGTCTTCTTTCATAATATTAAGCTGGGTTCGTTTTACTTCTTGGTATGCACAGCCTTTACACACAGATGGTTCACAAGGTGCCTTATGCTTTTTAGCTTCTCCCTCTTTTTTATGGCAAGTAGCATGTGGTTTAGGTTTGTGTTTGTGGCCTCTAGCATCCAGCACTTGAGCCATTTCATTACTTTTTTCTTCGTCAGGTAATTCGCTAAAGCCTTTACCGTACTTGTCTTTGGTATAGTTGTTGAATCTGACACTCTTTTGTAAAACTCGGTAAACCTTTTTCAAATAAGAAGTATATTTACCTGCCATTTCTTCGGTGCCCATAAGTAGAGCCAGAATATCTTTTGCCGTTGTTTCAACACCTACTTCAGCAATTATTTTATCTAGTGCTTTGTTTTCTTCTTTAATCGCAATGGTAGATTCAGCTCTCTCATTTCGAGTCAGCTTGGTTTTATGATGAAGTTGCTCATGCGTTTCTCTAGCGGCAGGCTCCGTCACATACACAGTTGTTTCATCGGGATCAACATGTCCTAGCTGGTGACATAATGCTAGTAAGTCTGCGTTTTTGTACTGATAATGGTAAATAACGGCATAGATACGTCTGAATGGGTGGCTTTTCATATCCACTTCTGCATCACCTAGCATCATTTTTAAGAAGGCGTTGCCAGTGATCTTTGAATCTTTTCCCTTATTAAAATGATATTTATAGTGTTTGAAGTTATCTTGTTCATCAATTCTAAAGGTTGGCACATTAAACAAGCCGTCAACATCAACAGCCCCCCATGCTTTTTTCAATTTAATTAAGCATTGAATTGCTTTGGTACTACCGTTATTAGTTGTGTACCAGCGGCGCTCACCATTTTTCTCGTTATAAAAGCAGGCTTGATACCAATTGAACTTTTTATCTTTGCAACGGAAGAACTCTTCTGTAATACCGATGAGAGGGTGCTGGATTTCTGCTTGTCTTCTTGCGTTGTAAGTTTGCAATATGACATAACATGCGGTCATCAATAACGTGATTACCTCGGTTACAGAGAACGCCTCTGATTCTTTATCTGAAGCAGTTAAACTCGATTTATGGATTTCAATGCCAAGCAGCTTTTCAAGCTCTTTAACTTTTTTTGAGCTAACTAAAAATTCTGGAAATCTACCTTCAGTCAGTGTTCGATGGCGAAGCCCTTCATCAAGGTATTGATTTTTTAAGTTGGTAATTTCATTTACTAATGAAATTATTTTGGATGAATATTCGTATACCCAAAGGTGTGAACCGCCCAATAGATCAACAACATGTTCTAAATCCAAGTTTTTTGTGCGACCAGCTACTTTACCTAGCTTTTTAGAAAGCTGGTTAGGGTTAGGAAAAGGAATAAACTGCATCCGATCTTCGTTATCTAGTTTTGCAAACCTATTCCAAGTACCAAACCAGTTATTCAAAGATTTAACGGCTGGTTGAGAAGGTGAAGATGCGCCTTTGGATGCTAAACGAGCACCGACTTTAACTCCCTTTGATTTTAGGTGTTCTGTTACTCTTTGGTAAACACTAGTTGGAACTTGATTTTCAAGACTAACCGCACCGATACATTGGGCAATTTTAGGTACTCTTATACTCGTTACTTTAGAGTTTTCGGTATTACCGTCTTTGATTAAAAATGGCTCTAGTTCGTCATTCTCGATTAACAAATCGACAAATGAATTAACTCGGTCATGCAAGGCCAGCGTTGCTGGAATACCACCTTCTTTGAGCGTTACTTTCATCTTATCGATTTGCTTTTGATTTACTCCATTTAGTACGAGATGACCATGTAAGCACATATATTCAATGAATTGCGCTGCAACGTTAACTTGCGACATTACCCCTGTTTTTACAAATGTCGGCGTATGTTTAGCTCTGTTTGCATAGATATCGATGATTTCAACAAGTGCCTTGGCATAGTCAGGGTAAACCAAAATAGGCACTGGGTGCTGCCACCCAGCAGCACCGGGAACCCATATATCACGCAGATCTACAGAGCCTTTTTGCAATACCGTTTCATTGGCTTTCGCGCCAGTGATCTTTGCATGATAATGTAAAACAGTACCTTCAATAGCGAGCTTTTCATCCGTAACTTGCAACAGTTTTGCATTTTCTAAAAGTAGATCGTCATGCTCTTCCAGTATGTCTTCTGGCTTAATATCTTCTAAGAATTGGTACTTAAGATTACTGTTCATTTTCTAATCTCCCTTTAGCGTCTTTGAACATTAGAGGATTGGATAGCTCTACATACTTCACTAAACCAAACGTAAATCGCATGTCTGGTGCAATATATTCATCAAAATATTCTCTACCATGCTTTGCCAATAGCACTTCGCCACGTGCTATGTAATAAGCCTGATGTCGGAGGGTTCGTACAAATTCATCAACCCCTAGTTCAACGCGATTGAACTCGCAACCTTCTCCTGAATGGCATTTTCGACCTTTACATATACTGTCCTGTTTAGACTTATCAACAGCAGCGAAGATGTCTGTGCATGATGAGCCGTCCGCTAAAATGAACCAATCTGGCAATTCTTCTTTATGATCCGCTGGTGCTACGATCAAATCCTCGTCAATGTTGCTACGATCTAAGCCGTATTTCTCTATAGATGCTTCTTTATGTCTAAACTGAACGGTTGTCTCAAATTTTCGCTGAAAATCTGCATTGTTGGCTTCATATTCAATCACGGCGATAGGGTGCGTTAGATAAGCAGAAGTTACTCTACTGGTTGCATGATTCCGCTCTCGTTGTGAATTAACCAAGCTACCGTCGATACCTTTTCTAAGATTCATTTGATGTTTGGCTAATAACTCCATCCGAAAATATGGAAGGGTGTAGTGATCGCGTAGCCTGTCGATAACATTTGCCGAAAGGAAATTTAGCTTTGTCGAACCCGGAGTATCCCAAATACTTTCTGGGTGAAAGCCCATTCGTACCATGTTGTCATGATGTTGGATAAGGAAGCTGATCACCTCATGAATTTCTTTTTCATGTGGCTCAATGGTAACAGGCGTAGTCTCTTTACCTACTTTTTCTTTGAAACCAGCAAGTACAAAAGGCCCTTCTGGTATTTGCTCTGGCAAATTTGCACGAGTCAACGTAGCTATTACATCTTTATTCCAAGTGGTTCTGATAACTAATCTGATAAAGCACACAAGAAGAATGTTTTTTGGTAAAAATATGCCTGACCAAAAGAAGTCTCTCATGCCAGTTCCAGTATTAGGAAACCAGTGTTTTACATAAGTTGGGATTAATTCAGATTTTTGAGAGCAGTAGGTTGTGCTTGCTGCTCCAATGGATAGTTGATGCCGAAGGTAAGCTCCCATCACAACTTCACGTGTAAACTCTTTTCTAAAGGCACTCGCTTGTGACTTTAGGATTAACCGACCTTCGTCAACTTGATTATCTTTAACTAAAGCAAGAACTTCTTCTGGGATATCTTTGATGTGAACCCCATTTTCGTCTTTTTCCGTGTAAGTGTTAAAAGTAGATACAAGCTGTTTATAGCATTCAACTTCTTTCTTACACGCATTTAGTATCTGGTTAATTGGCTTTTCAAAGTACTCTTGTACATTTTTTCTTAACTCTGATAGCGATTGTTGTTGATTTTGAATAGGGCTGGGTAAAACATCACCATTCTCATCAACAGGCTCAATGAGCTTTTGAGCATTCATTTCATCAGAAGCACTAAACCGAGAATTAAAACCACAGTTTTTTATATCAATCAGGCCATTGATTTTACCCGCGTGATTACTTAAGAATGTACGTAGACCTTGGCTTCTAGGTGCCTTTAATTGTATATCTTGCTCATCGATGATGTCTTCTAGCTGAGCAAAACCCAACCTGAAATCTCGCTGCTCTAGGTCAGATAAAGGGCTGACAAGGATATGCTTTATTTGTGCTGACTCTAATGATGTATCTATGACATAGCCCAAAGTTCTCTCTATGTCAGATAATGAGGTAGCAGGAATTGGCGTAGTGGTTGTGTGAATTTGTAGGTTGTTCAATGCTGTAACCAGAACGCTATTTGGCTTTAACAATGGTGCTAATTTAGTAAGGTTAAACTTTACGGTGACATCATTCTTTTTACCGTTAGCTTTGGAATAACCTTGAAAAGCCATAGTGTTAATTTTTTCTTTTGGATTAATAGTTGAATCAATCTCAAAATCTTTTAGCAACCTCCCGTTTTGAGTTGGACTATCGCATAGGTTCAGAAAGTCACGAAGGAGTTGCAGCTTTTCTTGCTTCTTATTTGGGAAGTGTTCGGTGATTAATAACTCTAGAGCGATTAAGCCCTTGGAAACATTATAAGTAATCAAGTCTTCGGGCTTTTTAGCAAATAGTAATCTCGCATCACTATATTCTCCTTGCTGAAGCAGCATCAAGATTTCTATTAGGTCAGTTACGCTGTCTGTATCGACAGCGCTGGTTTCTGATATTTTTTCGAACTGATTAAAACAATTCTCGCCTACACTTTCCAATGGCAGAATGGATGGTAGTTGGAATGAATCAACAATATGCTCATAGTTTTCACATTGAATTATGAACCGTGGTTTAAATTTTAACTGACCTGAGCTATTGAAATTGGTTTTGAAGAGGTCTTTCGCTTTATTTAGATCAGGAGCAGTTAGTCCATGATCAAAGAGCTTCTGTCTAAACAGTGTACTTAGCTGATTTAACTTTCTATTTGGCAAAGCCTTATATAAGTTTTTCTCAAAATCGATTAGCGCATCGATAATTGTATTTAGCGTTAATTGGTTTAATGGGCTGTTGAGTAGTATTTTTATCTGAGAATTTTCAGGCCACTTGTCAATTTCGCGTAGCACATTTTTAAAGCCTGCGATGACGGAGTATTCAAATGGCTGTTCTTTTGAAGCGTTTTCTAAATTGATCAGAAGATCGTGTAAAATCGAGTCTTTAACAAATAGATTTGGCAAAGTATCGGGATCAATAACGGTAAACTTGGTGCCATTTTTTAAATTAATGGCAAAAAGGTCGATGTTTGGATTTTTCTTAAAGTCTACATTTGTTGATAATAGTGTTTCATATGTTAATTCTGTCGCATTAAATCCATTTTCTATGGGGGCACTGAATGAATTGAAAAAGTTTCTGACTGCGGTGCTGTAGCTTTTGGCCCTGCTCAAAGGAAAGCTGTTTACTAATGCTAGCTCAACTGACTTGTAACCTTGGATAAGATCTGTGATGGTTATAGTCTCTGGTTTACTCACTAATAAATGGATTAATGCTTGGTGCTCTTCTTCGTCAGTATTTATCACTTGCAGTAGCTTTGATATCGCTAATCGTAAATTGTAATGCGCTAGAGAAGAGCTTTTTTCGTTTTCATCATCCCATTTTGATCTGATTAAACAATGTTGTAAAAAGCTGCTTTTTGGGGCTAAGCTTTGGAAAATTGTATTGCCGATGTTGAGGATGCTTTTATTTTTATAGTTTTTCATAGGGCTGATTTAGGTATACCTTAAAATTCGTATCGACTTTTAGATAAATGAATATAAATCATAGCATTTAATCGGTCGGTCGGTGTGTATATTTTTAATTTATAATACCTAAAAACCTTATTGGCGCTTGCTGCAGCCCTAGAGCAAGTAGTAGAGCGCGGCTTGTATGATAAAATTATCGTAACTCGTAGCACGCCAGAAATAGCAGAGTCTATTGGTTTTTTACCCGGCACCGAAGAAGAGAAAATGGCGCCGTGGCTAGCGGCGATTACCGACTCATTAGAAGTATTACACCAGCAAGATGAAAGCATGTCGGGCAGTTTAGAGTACATTATGGATAAAGCGAATATACAGTTTAAATCTGTTAACTTTATGCGTGGGCGCAGCATTCAAAATGCGATAGTGCTCTTAGATGAGTGCCAAAACTTAACCGCTTCACAACTTAAAACCATTATTACCCGTTGTGGTGAAGGCACTAAAATAGTGTGCTCTGGTAACTTAGCGCAAATAGACAGTAATTATTTAACTGCCATCACCTCGGGCTTAACCTATATAGTTGAAAGGTTTAAGGATTTTGAGGGCAGCGCAACAGTTAATTTAAATGGGGTTGTACGTAGCCGGTTAGCTTCATTTGCCGAGGAAAATTTATAGCCTTTTTACCGATCACATTTGTTTACAATGTCATTATGACTAATATATGCTAATGCCTTATGCTCTATTTACGCTAAGTAGAAAAGGCTTTGATTATGAAAATATTAAGCACAATGATGTTAACGTCACTTATTGCATTATCATTCACTAGCGTTACCTCTGCGGCGACACTTGAGGTAACCTGGAGTGATTATAAAAAGTATCGTGACATACACCCAGGCAATGAAGGCCGAAAACACTTTCGAGAGCGTATCTTCGCTAATTTTGAAAAACACCTCACTAAACTTGCAAAAAAACTACCCGAAGACCAAGTGCTGAAGTTAAAGATAACTGATGTCGACTTAGCTGGCGACACTAATGCTGGTGGTATCGACCGAATACGCATTATTAAAAATATATACTTTCCTCGCATGCACTTCACTTATCAACTAGAAAATGCTGATGGTAGCGAAATAGAGGCTGCTACAGTTGAGCTTAAAGATATGAACTTTATGGTGGGTGGGCGCTTAAGGTATCGTAATGACGCATTAGGTTATGAGAAACAGATGCTTGATAAATGGTTTGCTGAGACATTTGAAGACAAGCTAGTAAAATAAACATAAGCAAAAATATCGTATAGGCATATGTATGATTAGTGCCAAGACAACTGTTGTATAACAGCCACATAAATTAAACGGGTAATGCTCCTCATTTCAACATTACCCGTTTGATCTCGCCATGAGTTTACCATTCAGTTTCGCTATTAGGGCTAACGACTGTAACAATAAAATTCCGTTTCCTGGTAAAAACGCTCAAGCTCGTGTCTTAAGTGTTTCCACCAAGCCTAGGCTTGGTTATATCACGTCTGGTAAAGTGCTATATGATGATAAAGTATTACTAGTGAGATAATTATGCTTCCTTAACGGTCGCAAAAGGCAACTTTCCCAACAGCGCAGACAAATAAGCGTAATTATATAAGGGTAATACTGTTTTAATAATTGAGCGAGAAACTGAATGAAAAATAATATAATAAAGAGAGCTTCTTTCGTGGCTACTATGGCCTTAATGAAACCAGCTACAGTCACTACGGTTTTAGTTGGTGCGGTACTATGTATTAGTGCGTTAGCCGGATGTTCAGGCAGTGACCAAATGAGTAGTGATTCAACAGACAATAAGGCAACAACTGTTGCCGTTAAAGCAGAAGGCATAAATGTGATTTACCCTAAAACAGCAAAAGGCAATGTAGTTGACACTTACTTTAATACCCCAGTAGCTGACCCTTACCGTTGGTTGGAAGATGATCGCAGCAGCGAAACTGGCGCTTGGGTTAAAGAACAGAATGCAGTAACGTTTGACTATTTAAAACAAATTCCATACCGCGACCAACTAAAATCGCGTTTAGGAGAGCTTTGGAACTTTGAGAAGATAAGTGCGCCTTTTAAAGAAGGTAACTACACCTATTTTTATAAGAATGACGGGCTGCAAAACCAATATGTTGTTTATCGGCAAAAAGAAGGCGGTGAAGCCGAAGTTTTTTTAGATCCCAATACATTTAGTGACGATGGTACAACGTCCATGGGGCAGTTAAGCTTTTCTAAAGATGGCTCAGTTGCTGCTTATGCAATATCAGAAGGGGGCAGTGATTGGCGTAAAATTATTATTATTGATGCCATCACTAAAAAGGTATTAGAAGCGCCGTTAGTTGATGTGAAATTCTCAGGTATATCTTGGTATAAAAACGAAGGTTTTTATTATTCAAGTTATGACAAACCTGAAGGTAGCGAGCTTTCTGCAAAAACGGATCAACATAAGCTTTATTACCATCAATTAGGTCAAGCACAAACCTCAGACAAAGTCATATTTGGGGCAACTGCGCAAGAAAAACACCGCTATGTAAGCGGTAGTGTCACAGAAGATAATCGCTATTTATTAATATCTGGGGCAGTATCCACCTCTGGTAATAACCTTTATTTAAAAGACTTAACTAAGCCAAATAGTCCATTAATTACTGTTTCTGAAGGGTTTCTTGGTGATACCTACGTTATAGATAACGACGGTGATACCTTGTTTTTAGTGACTAATATTGATGCGCCAAACAAAAAAGTTGTGACAGTGAACGCTAGCGCACCTGCACGTGAACATTGGAAAGAGTTAATTCCTGAAACTGAACACGTATTAAGTGTCTCAACGGGTGGTGGGTACTTTTTTGCAGAATATATGGTAGACGCTATTTCAAAAGTGTACCAATACGACTACCAAGGTAATAAAACAGGAGAAATTGCTTTGCCTGGCGTTGGCAGTGTGAGTGAATTTACCGGTAAAAAAGGTGATCGCACCTTGTATTATACTTTTAGCAATTACAAAACCCCCAGCACTATTTATAGTTATAATGTAGCACAAGGTAAGAGTGATATTTACCGCAAGTCTGGCGCTAAGTTTAACAGCGATGCTTTTGAGTCTAAACAAGTGTTTTATACATCAAAAGATGGCACTAAAGTACCGATGATTATTACTTATAAAAAAGGGCTGGAGTTAAATGGTAAAAACCCTACTCTTTTATATGCCTATGGTGGTTTTAATATCAGTTTAACCCCATCATTTAGTGTTACGCGTGCAGTATGGATGGAGCAAGGTGGTATTTATGCCGTGGCCAACTTACGCGGTGGTGGTGAGTATGGAAAAAAATGGCATGATGCAGGCACACAGTTAAATAAACAAAATGTCTTTGATGATTTTATTGCTGCAGGCGAATACCTAATTGAACAAAATTATACGTCGAGCGACTATTTAGCCGTACAGGGAGGATCAAATGGCGGCTTATTAGTTGGCGCGGTAATGACACAACGCCCTGATTTAATGCAAGTAGCGCTGCCTGCTGTTGGTGTGTTAGACATGCTGCGTTATCATACCTTTACTGCTGGCGCTGGTTGGGCCTACGACTACGGTACTGCAGAGCAAAGTGAAGAAATGTTTAACTATTTAAAAGCTTATTCACCAGTACATAATGTAAAAGCTGGCGTAAGTTATCCTGCGACTATGGTCACCACCGGTGACCATGATGATCGTGTTGTACCTGCACATTCATTTAAGTTTGCTGCTCAGTTACAAGCGAAACAAGCAGGTACTGCACCCACGTTAATTCGCATTGAAACGGATGGTGGTCACGGCGCTGGTACACCTGTTTCTAAGACGATTGATCTTTACGCAGATTTATTTGCTTTTACTTTATTTAATATGGGCTTTGAAACATTACCTTAGCCCCATGTTATATCAGTTTCATTAAGTTTGTGATCTTTTGGCAGCAAGGAAAAATATTTCAGGGCAGGTTTTTTGGTTACTGCTCCTGCGTTAGCCTAATAAGCTACATGCATTTAGAAACCTTGATAAAATCAATAACGCTGCATAAAACGTGTCTCAACCAGTCTTCTAGAAACGATGGGCAATTCAGGTCCATCGTTGCATCTGTTGTTAACCTCAACATTATAGCGACAATAAATATACAAAGAGCGTAAGTATGACACTTCCAAAAAATAAGCCCGGCGATATATTAAATGGCTTGTTGTTTGTGGCTTTGTTAGCGATGGCTGCCACTTATCTAGCAGAGCTGGCATTTTTTAAACACTTGGCGGTTAGCCCTTTAATTATTGGTATTACTATTGGTATTATTTATGCAAATAGCTTACGCAATAAAATGCCCGAAAACTGGCAACCAGGCATTGTTTTTTCTACTAAAACTCTATTGCGCGCAGGTATCGTTTTTTATGGCTTTCGTCTCACTTTTGAACATGTGCTTGAGGTCGGTATTGCCGGCGTTTTACTCAGTTTTATTATTGTTGTTTCTACGTTTTTGTTAGGTTGTTGGCTTGGTACTCGGGTATTCAAACTTGATCGTGATACCAGTATTTTAATTAGCGCGGGCAGTTCAATTTGTGGGGCTGCAGCTGTTTTAGCAACAGCGCCTATTATTAAAGCTGCACCTTATAAGGCGGGCATTGCAGTAGCAACCGTGGTAGTTTTTGGCACAACGGCTATGTTTATTTATCCTTTTTTATATCAGCATAGTGTCTTAGGGTTAAGTGAGCAGGTGATGGGAGCTTATACTGGCGGTACCTTGCACGAAGTGGCTCATGTTGTGGGCGCAGGTGCGTCCATGAGTGATGAAATTGCCCACACTGGGGTGATTGTTAAAATGCTGCGAGTAATGTTGTTAGCCCCTTTTTTACTGATGTTAAGCGTATGGTTTGCAACCACCGTAGTGCAACGAAACAAAGCGACATGCCAGCGCCAAAGTGAAGCATATGCATTAGCGCCTAACGGTAACGTTGCAATAGTTATTCCTTGGTTTGCTTTTGGCTTTATTGGTGTTGTTGGGGTGAATTCACTTAACCTATTACCTATAGGGGTGGTTGACAGTATTAACCAAGTTGATAACGTTCTCTTAACCATGGCGATGACGGCATTAGGTATGGAAACCCGATTTAGTCAATTTAAAGGGGTTGGCTTGAAACCCGTTTACCTTGCCAGTGCTTTGTTTGTGTATCTAATGGTGGCGGGGTATTTTTTGGCTAGTAATCTAGTAATCTAGTAATCTAGTTAGCAAGCGCGGGTAAAATAGCTACCCGCTAGCTAGTATTGAGTGTTTTGACCTAATGTGTTAGGCGCTGTGACTTTGCTCAAACCCAGCGAGTACAGTAAATAATTGCTCAATTTTTTTCACTAACGGAATCAATAACAGTTGATCTTCTTTATTGGCTTGCCAATGCAATAAGTCATCAGCCACTTCTTCAACGTAGGGCTGAAAAGTATTAGCAGAGCAAGTAAAACCAGCATCTTTTTTAAATACCGCTTCAAAGCCCGCTTTTTTATGCTCACGTAAATCAGCCAAAGTGGCGTCTGCAGTTAATGCTCTTTTTAAAATTAATGAAATGTTCTCTATTAATTGTTGTTCAATTGCTTTTGTCATATTGGTTAACTTTATTTTAAATGTCTTTGCTAAAAGAGGTAAGTAGTTCGTACAATTATGCCAGATTAATGGGGGTTTTGTTAGCTTGTCCGGCAATTTCACGCACCAATTTAGGCATTAAAAAACCGGGTAGAGCGGCGAGCATCTCTTGAGCAATGCGTACGGCTTCTTGTTCCTTTACGTCAAAATGACTAGCCCCTTGGACAGGATCAAATAAGTGTAAATAATAAGGCTGAATACCAGCATCAAATAATTGCTCACTTAGCGTGATTAAAGTTGGGCTATTATCATTAATGCCTTTTAGTAACACGCTTTGGTTGAATAAAGGTATTCTCGCGGCTCTTAATGGTTCTAGGGCATTGACAAAATCATCATCAATCTCATTAGCATGATTAATATGCAATACCATTGTTGCTTTTAAACGAGTATCTTTTAATAAGTTAATTAACCCCTGGGTGATACGGCGAGGGATAACAACCGGTAAGCGGCTATGAATGCGTAATCGCTTTACATGCGTAATATGCTCTATTTGTTTAACGAGCCAAGCTAAGTGATCGTCATTGGCCATTAAAGGATCGCCGCCGCTAAAAATCACCTCAGAAATTTCACTGTGTTGGCTAATATAATGTAAAGCTTGCTGCCAGCGCTGTTTATTCGGGCTGTTGTCTTGGTAAGGAAAGTGCCTACGAAAGCAATAGCGGCAATTAATAGCACAACCTGCTTTTACTATCATTAATACTCGGTTTTTATATTTATGCAGCAAACCTTCGGCCACTGTATCATGCTCTGCTAAAGGGTCGGTTATAAAACCATCAGAACGCAAGAACTCACTTGATAAAGGCATAACCTGTTTTAGTAAGGGATCATTAAAGTCGTTTGGTTTCATGCGGCGAATAAAAGGCAAAGGCACACGTACAGGGAACAATTGCCTAGCATTAAAGTGATCTAAATATTTTTCGGCATCTATATTAAGCAAAGAGAGTAATTTTTTTGGGTCAGTGATGACCTGACGTAAATCTTTTTGCCATGATTTTTCATCACAAAGATGCAATTGTGGGTCAATTTGAGGTATTATCTGCGACAATTCTAAATTCAACTTATGTTCTACCTGAGATACTGTGTAGTATGAAGGTAATAGGCAATTAATTAAAGAGTGTATTCATTATGGCTACCTTCAGTACCAACCAATTTAAAGCCGGTCTTAAAATCATGCTTGACGGCGAACCTTGTAATATCATTGAAAACGAGTTAGTGAAACCGGGAAAAGGACAAGCTTTTAACCGAGTTAAAATTCGCAAACTGGTCTCTGACAAAGTATTAGAAAAAACGTTTAAATCTGGCGAGTCAGTTGAGGGCGCCGACGTAATGGATGTTGAGTTAGCTTATTTATATGCTGATGGTGAGTTTTGGCACTTTATGAATAATGAAACATTTGAGCAAATTGCTGCCGATGAAAAAGCTGTGTCAGATAATACTAAGTGGTTAGTAGAAGGCGACATTTGTACCATTACGCTGTGGAACAACTCACCTATTTCTGTCACACCGCCGAATTTTGTTGAAATTGATATTACAGAAACAGATCCCGGTCTAAAAGGCGATACTGCAGGCACAGGCGGCAAGCCTGCTACATTAGCAACGGGCGCGGTAGTTCGTGTACCTTTGTTTGTGCAAATTGGCGAGAAAGTAAAAATAGATACTCGTTCGGGTGAATATGTATCACGCGCGACAACGAAGTAAATAATGAGAGCTGACCGCTGGTAGAGCACCTTTTAAACTCGATAACCCAGCAAGCGACATCTAAAATAAATATTGATAACAACCAAATAGTTTCTATTTGGTTTTTATCTTTTGCTGTCCTTATCCCTATAGCAATCTCAGCTACTACGTCAGCATCGCTACTGGCTGTTAACATTGATGCTTTGTCTTTAGGCATTTGCGCTTCCTATAAAGTAATTCACCTAATGAATGAAACTGGTATTCTTTTCTTTGCTAAGGTATATTCTTGAATCAATGTTTTTAAACACTTTGTTTTTTAAACGCTTTATTTAGAGATGTTCCAGTGAAAGAAAAAGCTACTTCTTTTGATATTGCCCATCAGGCGGGCGTTTCTCAGTCAACAGTGTCTAGGGCGTTGCGAAACAGTCCTTTAGTGAATGAGGAAACACGGCTTAGGGTTCAAGCGATTGCCAAAGAGTTAAATTACAAGGTAGACAAAAATGCCAGTAATTTACGCTCAAAACATTGCGATACAATTGCGTTGTTATTGTTTGAAGACCCTACCAATGATGACTCGGCCATTAACCCTTTCTTTTTGTCTATGTTAGGTAGCATAACCAGAGCTTGTGCGCAAAAAGGTTACGACTTATTGGTGTCATTTCAACAAGCAAGTAATGATTGGCATGCTGATTTTGAAGACAGTAAAAAAGCGGATGGTCTGATCTTGCTAGGTTATGGTGACTATGTTGATTTTCAAGAAAAGCTGATTCAACTCAATGAACAAGGCACACATTTTGTTCGCTGGGGCGCAGAAGTAAAAGAACTACCCATTGTATCTATTGGTTGCGACAACTTTAGAGGTGGTAAGGAAATTACAGAGCACGTGATTAAAGCGGGCCGACAACATTTTGCTTTTTTAGGAACGGCATCAAGCCATGCTCCTGAATTTTTTGAGCGCTATAAAGGATACTGCCAAGCACTAAAAGACCATGGCTTAACTGTTAATAGTGCCATGCAGTTTAATGCACTATACACAGAGGAAGCAGGTTATAAAGCCGCTTGTGAACTGATTCAAAGTGGCGAGAAATTTGACGCTATTTGTGCCGCCTGTGATTTAATTGCCATCGGCGCTATGCGAGCTTTACAAGAGTATAATATTACAATTCCAGAACAAGTTGCTTTAGTCGGTTTTGATGATATTGCGATCGCGAGCTTTACTTTTCCCTCTTTAACAACCGTCAAACAAGACACCAAGTTAGCGGGAGAGTTACTGGTCAATACCTTGTTGGAATCTATAGCAGGAAAAGAAATTTCAACCACCTTAATAGTACCAGAGTTGGTTGTAAGAAAGTCTTGCGGCTTAGGTTAGCGTGCAAGGATTAACTCTTTAAATAACAACGCTTGCTGTTATTTATGCAGGGCATAGCATCAAGCAGACATAAGCAGGATGCTGTCTTGTGTCAAATAAAGCCTATACGTCTACTTCCCTGTAGACAGATTATTGGCATACTTAGCTCGTATTGTAGCTTTTAAGCCTCTTCTACACCCTCTTTAACAAAGTACACCGACAGCGCGGCTAATAGCATCGACCCCCCTGCTAGCATAATAATGTAAACCGCTTGATTATCAAACACAGCTGTTAAAATCCAGCCGGCAAATATACCTGAAATTATTTGCGGTGCGGCAATAGTGAAGTTGAAAATCCCCATATAAACGCCTGTTTGTTTTACCGGCAACGAACCCGCTAAAATAGCGTATGGCATGGCCAATATGGCAGCCCAAGCGGTGCCAATACCTACCATAGGTAAAAACAAAGCAACGGCACCTTTAGGTACTTCAATTTGAGTTATTACTAAGTTAACCATCGTTAATTCAGGGTTTTGCATTAACATAATACTTAGGTAGCCAATAGCGCCGGCCAGTAATGATAAAGAGTAGGTGAGTTTGCGGCCAATTTTATTGGCAACTTTAGCCATAAAAAGAGAGGCAATAGCAGCAAACAATGAATAAGCAGCAAAAATAATACCGACCCAGTCGCCAGCAGTACCTTTCGCTTTCGCTATATGCTCAGGTATAGTGCCAATAGCGGTTAAATAATGCGGGTCAAACCATTTAGCTTCTATATCCCAAATGTGTTGTGTAATTGCAGGCATGGTGTAAACCCACATAATAAATAACGCAAACCAAGAGAAAAACTGCACTATGGCTAATTGCTTCATCGTGCTTGGCATTGTTTTCATTAGACCAAAAAAATCAGATAATTTATGAGTCAGAGACTGTGTTTGAACGTGGGTGTCTAAAAGCGCTAAACCATTGGTGCCAGGTGCATATTCTTTGGTTCTAAAAACAGTCCATAAGACCGAACCTAACATAACAGAAGCGCCAATGTAAAAGGCCCAAATAACAGATGGTGCAACAGAGCCTGCACTAGCGGTGTTTTCTAAACCAATAACATTGGTGAGCACAAACGGTAAAATTGAGCCAAAAACAGCACCTATATTAATTAAAAATGACTGAATAGAATAACCAACATTTCGTTGTTCTGACGGCACCATGTCTGAGACTAGGGCGCGAAAAGGTTGAAAAGCTAAGTTAAAGGAAGCGTCCATCAAGGCAAGCATCATAGCACCAAAATATAATGGCGTAATAAAGCTCGCAAGGGTGGCCGAGTTGGGCATTAATAACATACCAATGGCGGCAGCAAATCCCCCAGCTAAAATATAAGGGTTCCGGCGACCAATGCGGTTCCATGTTTTGTCTGAAGCTGCGCCAACAATGGGCTGAATAAGCAAGCCCATAATAGGAGCGACTAACCAAAATAGTGATAAAGAATGTAAATCAGCTCCTAAGTCTGAAAGGATGCGACTGGCATTGGCGTTTTGTAACGCAAAGCCAAATTGCACCCCTAAAAAACCGAAGCTTACATTCCATATTTGCCAAAAGCTTAAGCGGGGCTTGCGTTGAGAGATATCACTACTATTAAGGTTATGCGTCGTGGTCATGTTTTAGACTCTTATATAAATCATGTAAACTTGTTTAATAAAAAAAGCACCCATTAAGAGTGCTTAGGGTCTAATGTGGCAAGACAGATATTAAACAACGTGGGTATTGGAATGCATAGGCAGTATATTGACCAAGAGCGGTCAGCTTACTTAGAAAGCGCCGACATACAAGGAAAAGAGAACCGCCTGAATAACATCATTTCAATAATCTCAATATACGCATAATATTGAGAAACAGCCATTCATTACATACGTATTCAATAAACAAACACCGCCACTACTTATCAACTGAAAATTGTAATTCACATAAACGTTTGTATACAAGATCACTGGCTAATAATGCCTGATGAGTGCCGGTATTAACTATTTTACCGTTATTCATCACTACGATTTTATCGGCATGCATAACCGTTGATAATCGGTGCGCAATGATCAAAGTAGTACGGTTTTGCATGAGTTCATTTAAGGCGGCTTGAACATGGTGCTCACTTTCAGAGTCTAGTGCGCTGGTTGCTTCATCGAGTAAGAGTATTTTGGGGTCTTTTAATATTGCTCTGGCAATCGCTATACGTTGTTTTTGCCCGCCAGAAAGTCGCACGCCTTGCTCACCCAAAAAGCTATTGTAGCCTTGAGGGAGTTGTTCAATAAACTCATGAGCATAAGCTTTTTTAGCCGCGTCTATTACTTGGGCATCACTGGCGTCAGGGTTACCATAGCGAATATTATGCAATACATTTGAGCTAAACAAGACCGGATTTTGCGGTACCGTACCCATAGAGTTTCGTAATTCAGCTAATGCGATATCACGTATATTGATGTCATTTAAAGTAATGCAGCCCTGCTGTGGGTCATAGAAGCGTTGCAGCATTTCAAATAAGGTTGTTTTGCCTGCACCTGAGGGGCCAACAATGGCGACGACTTGCCCTTGTGCAACCGTCATTGTAATTTGACTCAGTGCCAAATTATCAGGCCTAGACGGGTAGCAAAAGTTAACATGATTAAAGGCAATACTAAGGCTGTTGTTAGCATTTAAGGTTTGAGGTGTTTTAGGCTCATCTATAGCACTTGTGACACTTAATAATTGCAGTAGTCGCTGTGCAGAGCCAGCTGCGCGTTGCAACTCTCCGTAAACTTCAGCCACCGTGGCAACCGACATGGCCACCATGACGGAATAAAAAACAAAAGCTCCTAATTCACCGGCGGTTATACGTCCTGCTAAAACATCATTGCCGCCTACCCATAGCATGGCGCTAATGGCGGTAAAAATTAAGAATATCGCCGCCGCAATAAGAAACGCGCGTTGTTTTACTCGACGTTTGGCAACCAAAAAGGCAGCCTCTACTTCACCGCCAAAAGCGGTAGCCTCTGATTTTTCATGGGTATAGCTTTGTACTACTTTAATGTGTTGAATAACTTCACCGGCATAGGTGCCAATATCTGCTATAGCGTCTTGGCTACTGGCAGCTAAGCTACGTACGCGTTTACCAAAAATAAGCATGGGCATTAATACAACAGGTACGCAAACAAGGACGATTAAGGTGAGTTTAATATTGGTCACTAGTAGCATAATCAATCCCCCCACTAAAATGAGTACACTGCGCAGTGCCATCGAAAATGACGAGCCAACAATAGACTGTAATAGTGTGGTGTCGGTTGTTAATCTTGAGGTGATCTCACCGCTTCTGTTTTTTTCAAAATAGCTAGGGTGTAGGATAACGATTTTTTCAAAAACGGCTTTACGAAGGTCAGCGATAACTCTTTCACCAAGCCAACTCATTAAATAAAAACGACTAAAAGTACCTAACGCTAACAAGAAAATCAGACCTATCATAACAAACACGGCTGATTTAAGTTGCTCTGCTGAGCCTGCAACAAAGCCGTTGTCGATAACCATTTTCACGCCTTGCCCTAATGACAAGGAAACACCTGCAGTTAATACCAGCGCAATAAGTGCGAAAAATACCATTAATTTGTAGGGACGAATAAAATTAAAAATAGGCTTTAGGCTTTTAAAAGAGTTTTGTTGCGCTACTACTTGCTCGGCTGGCGCTGTATGGGTTTTTTTAGCTGCATCAACTTGAGCAGGTAATTGTGTTGATTTGGTCATCTTAGTCTCGTTTTTTAATCAGTAACCAGCTTGGCAGAAGGGCAATAAACAAAGTATGCGCGTATGTTACCACTGTTCTAAAATTTGTAAGAAATTAATCCATTACTTTATGAGCAAGGCTTATTAACGTGACTGTTGTAGAAGGCTATTGATATAGTATATTGAAACAGCACAGGCATAAAAAAGTCAGTGGCAGAACCACTGACTTTGTAAGCTTTACGTTGTTTATTTGTCTGTTAATGCAGTACTAGAGTATAAAAGAGCCAGTAAGCTACAAGCTATCGACACAAGCTCCACATAAAGCCAAGCAGGCTTTAGCTATTAACAATAGTGAGTTTGTTAATAACATTTTTAACATCGTTCGTGTTTTTAGCAATGGTAATCGCTAATTGTTTTTCACTGTCAGACTGCACTTCACCCGTTAATACAACAGTACCATCAGTTACGTCAACGTCAATATCTGAGCCATTCACTTCAGACTCAACCAGCAGTTTAGTTTTAACGACAGTGGCCACTTTAGAATCCATTAGGGTGGCGAGCATAGAATCATCTTTTGCTTCCTTATTCTTTAATACAGTTAATTGATTATCAACTGACTTAACGCCGTCTAAGCCTTCTACTAATTCTTCAGCGAGTGCTTTGTCTACTTTACTGTCAACTTTACCCGTCAGTGTGAGCACACCTTGAGCAACATCAGTATTAATGTCAAAAGAGTTTAAATTACCGCTAAATAATAAAGTGGCTTCTGCTTTACCATCAATCCATGCATCTTTTGACTGATCTTGCCAAGTATTTTCCGCATAGGCGGTAGTTGAACCTACAGTGAGAGCTGTTGCAATGATGATTGAGCTAATTGAGTTTTTCATAGTAATCTCCTTTTTGAATGAATCATCTATTGCAATGCTGTAATTGTGCCAATGTGTAACCTGTTGAAATTGAATGCTTTGTTTTGTTTGTATCGAGTTGGACTGCGCGTTACTATGGTTTTTTATACACGGTGAGTGTAAAAAATACATAGTGTATTGTGTTAAACAGCACTCATACCAGGTGAGTTGCTAGGGAGGGAATGTTTATCAAAGAAGAGTGCAGATTTGAAAAGGGTCAGCTAATTATATTGCTGACCCAGCTAAACTGTTATTGTTGTAGTAAATAAGCAGCTGCACCTAATAGGCCCGGTTGCTCTTCGGTAATCACATAGGTAGGTGCTTGTAAAGTAATATGAGACAAGCGGCCTTTCGCTTCAAAGCGCTCTCTAAACTTACTGGTTTTAAGGAAGTCAATAAAACGTGGCACAATGCCACCTGCAATATAAACACCGCCTTGGCTATTCATGGTTAAGGCTAAATTACCGGCAAAACTACCTAATACTTGGCAAAAAATTAACATGGCTTGGTGACAGATAATGCAGGTGTTTTCAATGCCACGCTGACTAATCTCTTGCGCTGATAACCGCGGCTCTTCTTCATCTGGGTCAGTGTTAGTTAGCGATTGATGTATTTGCTCTAAACCATAACCTGAAAGTAATTGTTCGTACGAAACGCGTTCTTTTATCGTATTTAAATATCGCAGTACGCTAATTTCAAGTTCACCTACCGGAGCAAAGTCGACATGGCCGCCTTCACCACTAATACAATGCCATTGGCTTTTTCCTGCTATAGATACTGGCACTATATTAGCAACACCTAAGCCCGTACCTGGGCCGCAGACAGAAATGGGCTTGTTCGCGACAAATTCGCCACCACCAATTTTTACTTTTTGATTCTCATTTAATAACGGAATCGCCATCGCAATGGCGGTATAGTCGTTAATCATAGTTAAACTATTTAAGTTAAGTGTTTTGATCAACGCTTTTTGTGAAAACTGCCAAGGCAGGTTTGTCATTGAAATAATATCGTTATCCGTTGGACAAGCAATAGCTAAACAAGCATTAATGCATGCATCAGCGATGTTTTTGCTTTTTATGTACAAGGCAATAACGTCAATTAAGCTGGCAAAATCTGCACACCGATAAGCTTCAATGTCAGTGTATTTAGCGTCAGCCTGAGCATCTGCTTGGGCTAATCGAATGTTGGTGCCGCCAATGTCGGCGATTAAATTAACTATTTTTTTATTTTTGATGTTCATGTATCACTTTACCTAGTTCTCTATACTTAACGTTAAGGGGTGGTGTTGCCAAGTAAATTGCACTGTCAGTGTGTTGTTATTGTTATTCCAGTAGGCAGTAAACGTTTCTGTGTTGCTACTTACTGGGGGAGTACTTACTTGCGCACTAATTACCGGCATGGATTTCCCTGCAATAGT
Organism: Colwellia sp. F1; assembly: GCF_056238625.1. Lineage (NCBI taxonomy): Bacteria > Pseudomonadati > Pseudomonadota > Gammaproteobacteria > Alteromonadales > Colwelliaceae > Colwellia > Colwellia sp. F1. Next base: position 243,804 of record NZ_JBWDLI010000005.1, on the reverse strand, counting down.
GACGCTTTTTGGCGGCATAAGCCAATGGTGAATCACTAACGACATTTGCCTATTTTCAGGCATAGTAGGGTAACCTTTACCCGTGCGGTTAAACGAGAATACTATGTTATCCTTTGCCTTGCTATGGCTATTTTGCTTGGCGCTAAAGTGTAATATTTCATACTGGTTTTTTGTCAGTGACTGAAAGCTTTTACCATCGTCTTCATACATTTGGCCCTGGCTGTGTTTTACTGATTTGTCATGGTAATAATGTATTGCAAGTTTACTGCTGTCATAATCTTTGGTTGATTGAATATCGTCAATCATAGGAATAAAAGCACCGGCACGCACAAGTACAGGCAAGGTTGTTAAGCGGGTTTTAATGGGGGTTGTTTGCCCGCCTTGATAGCGTTTACCGTTAAAAAAATTAAACCAAACACCTTTAGGTAAAGGCACGGCTACAGACTCAACACCAGCATCAACAATGGGGGTAACTAACAAGTCATTGCCCCATAAATAGCTGGTGGTATTATCCATTAAGCTAAGGTCGTTATTATTAATTTTAAGCGCATTTTCAAAGCTTTTATCAAAAAAGAGTGGGCGCATTAACGGCATGCCAGTGCTGCTATTTTGGTATGCTAAGGTATAATTGTAGGGAAGCATTTTATATCTGAGTTTGATAAATTTACGCAAAATATCTTGGGTTTCCTTATCATGAAAGACCACTTCTGGGGCGATGTTATCTTGTGCATGTGGGCGATAAATGGGTTGGAACACCCCGTATTGTAACCAGCGAATATAGAGCTCTTTATTAAATCTTTCACCACCGGCAAAACCGCCTAAATCGGAATGGGTATATGCCATGCCTAATACGCCCATTTGTAAGCTCAACTCTACTTGCGGCTTTAAACCACCCCAAGTACGGTTTACATCGCCTGTCCAAGGGATCATACCGTAGCGTTGTGAGCCGGCAAAACCTGAGCGCATTAAAATAAAAGGGCGTTCACTTGGTGCCAAGGTTAACTGGTTTTCATAGAGCATTTTTGCCCATTGGTGACCATAAACGTTATGAATAGCATCACCATTTACCACACGGCCATTGTCAAGCGTGTGCAGAATATCGCTAGGGTGAACTTCTGGCTCACCTAAGTCACCCCACCAACCGCGAACCCCTTGTTTATATAAATCGGTATAAATGTTATTGAACCAGTTTTGGCCTGGAGTGCTAAAAACATCAATTAATCCGGTATTGCCAAAATAAAAGTCAAAACGTTTTGGATTGCCACTGGCATCTTTTGCCAGCGCTTGATTTTTTTCTGCATCAGCCCATTTTTTAGCGCTGGTGAGAACAAAAGGTTCGGTAATTAATAGAGTGTTTACCCCTTGTTTTTTAAGATCGCTGATCATCTTTATTGGGGTCGGAAAGGTCGTTTTATCCCAATCTAAATTACCCATGTGCCCTTTAATATCTTTACCAAACCAGTATAAATCTAGAATTAAGGCGTCAAGCGGGAAGTCTAAATCGATAAATTTATTGACAGTATCTCGTACTTCTTGTTCGCTGCGATAGCCAAAACGAGAGGCGTAATTACCAAGCGCCCACCTTGGCGGCATTGGTTGTTTGCCAGTTACATCAACATAGTTGTTAATTAATTGAGGGTAAGTGTTACCAGCAAAAATAATATAAGACATGCGACCTGATACGGCTTCAAATTGCATAATATTTTTCTCAGACTTCCCTAAGTCCATCCAACCTTTAGCTGAATTGTCAAAAAGTAGGATATATTTTTTGCTTGAAAGAACGGCAGGTAAACTGAAGTTCATTTGGTTCGATTGTGTTTCATAGCCGTAGTGAGCACGATTATATAGCGGCATGCGCTGATGACGTCTGTCCATGCCCAGTATGCGTTCACCGCCGCCGAGCAGTTTTTCATGGTCGCTTAAATGAAAGCGAAACCCTTGCACCTGGTGTTGTTGGTTATCCTCTAATGCGGTGCCGGTAAAATACCCTGCTTCTTCTGCAAGCAGTAGTTGCTCGTTTTGATAGTAGTGAATGCTAAACGGTGACTTATTAATAACCGCAGTAAGCTGTCCGGCAGAAACTCGTAGTTGTTGTGGTGTTTCAGTGAGCGAAAAATTATAGGTTGGGGCGTGCTCTTTAATAGCAAAAGAGGGTAAAAATGCCGCCTGATTGTCTGGGGTTTTATAGTGATAGTGCACTTCAATGGCCTGCTCGCTATAGGCAGTTAACGTGAGTTCTCCTAATGTTGTTGTGATTGCTATCTCGTTGTTAGTGAGTTGATGACTTAGATAAGTATTATTTTTGTAACGCGCTTTTGAATCAACAAAGCTTTTGTTTTCTATCGTTTGACCAAAAGCTTGGCTTAACCAAAAGAGAAATAACAGCCCAGTATATTTTGCCAGTAAAAGTGAACGCAAGATAAAATCCCCTATAGAACGTTGTAGCAAACGGATAATGAAACGTGCCATTTAATTCGCTCTCTAATTATTTATACCATGATCAAGATAATAACCCTCTCTGTACCAGTGTAGTACTTTGAATACGTATGCAACATGAAGGAAAGCAGATGCATACGTATGCAAAGGCTGTCCCCTAGCACATGAATTGCGTATTCTTAAATGATAATGATGAAGTGTAAATTCAATAATGAAACCTGTGAGGTTGTATTAATTACTTGTTGAATTTCAAATACGGTATAGGAGTTTAGGATGAGTGAACAAATGTGGTGGCGTGGTGCGGTAATTTATCAAGTGTATCCGCGCAGCTTCTATGATGCTAACCAGGATGGTATTGGTGATCTACCTGGAATTATTAGCAAATTAGACTATATTGCGAGTTTGGGGGTTGATGCCATCTGGATTTCGCCATTTTTTAAATCTCCAATGAAAGACTTTGGTTACGATATTAGTGATTATCGAGATATAGACCCTATTTTTGGGACGTTAGCTGATTTTGACGAGCTCATTGCCAAAGCGCATGAGCGTAATATTAAAATCATGATCGATCAAGTGTTAAGCCATACCTCTGATCAACACCAGTGGTTTATTGACAGCCGAGAAGATCAAACCAATGATAAAGCAGATTGGTATGTTTGGGCTGATGCCAAAGAAGATGGTACTGCACCCAATAATTGGTTGTCTATTTTTGGTGGAACGGGGTGGACGTGGGAACCGCGTCGTCAGCAATATTATTTACACAACTTTTTATCTAGCCAGCCAGATCTTAATTTTCATAACCCTAAGGTGCGGGCGGCGGTACTTGATAATGTTGAATTTTGGTTAAAACGTGGCGTAGACGGCTTTAGGCTTGATGCGATTAATTTCTGTTTTCATGATGCTCAATTACGCGATAACCCAGCGAAACCAAAAGCGTTAAGACAAAGTATCGGTTTTGATGAGAAAAATCCTTATGCTTATCAATATCATTATTTTAATAATACGCAAGACGAAAACTTAGGCTTTATTGAGTCGGTTCGCACCTTATTAAACCAATACCCAGGGACGGTTGCTTTAGGTGAAATAACCTCAGAAGACTCATTACAAACCATGGCGGAATATACTCAAGGCGATAGTCGTTTGCACATGGGTTACAGCTTTGATTTACTCACCGACGAATTTTCTGCCAGTTATATTAAGCAAGTAGTACAAACACTTGAAGCACGAGTGTCAGACGGTTGGCCGTGTTGGGCTGTTTCCAATCATGATGTTCCCCGTGTGATTAGCCGCTGGGGTAAAAGCCAAAATGCAGAGCAAAATACTGATTTAGCCAAAATGTTATATGCGATGATTTCCTCTCTACGTGGGAGCCTTTGTAGTTATCAAGGAGAGGAGCTGGGTTTAACTGAAGCCGATATCGCTTTTGAAGATGTTCAAGACCCTTATGGCATTACTTTTTGGCCTCAGTTTAAAGGCCGTGATGGTTGTCGTACACCGCATCCTTGGCAAGCCAATGAAGCACATGCCGGCTTTAGCCAGGCCACACCTTGGTTGCCGGTTTCTGCAGACCACCAAGCCAAAGCCGTTGATATACAAGAAAACCACGCAGATTCGGTTTTAAATAGCTACCGTCACTTTAACCAGTGGCGTAAACAGCACCATGCCTTACTTTACGGTGAGATAGATTTTTTTGATACCGCAGAGCCCATACTTGCTTTTATTCGTAAAGAGCGCAGTGAAACACTGTTGGTGTGTTTTAACTTTAGCAACCAAACACAAACCTTTTCACTTGATCTAGCGAACAATAAATTAGTCAGTGATGAGCTAGCCAATGTTAACCTTAAAGTGCTCACTGATCATCACTTATCAACAGGTGACTTTGTTCATGATGCTAAAGGTAATGACAGTAGCGTTAGTGGTCAAATTACGTTGCCCGCTTTTGGCTGTTTTTATGCCTCGTTATAAGAGGTACTCGTTATAATGGATAATAGTTATTAGGTTTTAGGTCTTAGGCGCTAGGTAGTAAGTAGTAGCACTTAGCGCGATGTGTCAGGTGTTAGAGCAAAGAAAAGAGAATATAAATAATGAAATTATTGTTAACAGTGTTCGGTGCATTGGTTTTAAATTTACTGTGTAATTTTACAGGGCATGCTACTGGTGTAAGCCAAAATTTATCGCCAAAGCAAAACTTAACAGCCAAAGCGGCCAAGCTTGCACCTTATCAAGCGCGTGATTTTCAAGATGAAGTTTTCTATTTTGTTTTACCTGATCGATTTTACAATGGTAACCCAAGTAATGATTTAGGGGCAGTGGTAACGGATACTAAACGTGCTTTATCGCGCGGTGGCTTTGATCAAACACACAAAGGAATGTATCACGGTGGCGACTTAGCAGGACTCACTGAGAAATTGCCTTACCTTGACAACATGGGTATAACCGCCATTTGGTTAACACCCGTGTTAAGAAACCAAGCGGTACAAGAAGGAACTTCAGGTTATCACGGCTACTGGATTTTAGACTTTACTGAAATTGATCCTCACTTTGGCACAAATGCAGATCTTAAATACTTTATTGACCAAGCGCACCAACGTAATATTAAAGTGTTCTTTGACATTATCACTAACCATACCGCTGATGTGATTAAATACAAAGAATGCCATGGTGATGACGGCTTAAGCCAGATGACCAAAGGGGGAGATTGCCCTTATAAGTCAGTAGCGCAATTAAATAAAGGCGATAAATATACCCCCATTATTCCTGTCGGTAATGAAAATATAAAAGTACCTCAGTGGTTAAATAATATTGAGCTTTATCATAACCAAGGCGACTCACACTGGGCGGGTGAAAGTGCTCTTCGTGGTGACTTTGCCGGCCTTGATGATCTTGATACAAGCCAAGAAATTGTCGTTAACGGCATGATCGAAATATACAAAGCCATTATTGATGAGTTTAAGCCAGACGGTTTTCGTATTGATACGGTAAAACACGTAAACATGGAGTTTTGGCAAGCATTTTCCCCCGCATTAACCGCACATGCTAAAACGCAAGGTATTCATAATTTTTTTATGTTTGGCGAAGTGTATAGTTTTGACCCAATAGAATTAAGCCGCTTTACAACAGTAGGAAAAATACCTTCAGTATTAGACTTTGCTTTGCAAAAGTCATTAGAAAACGCCTTAGTGGAGCAACAAGGAACCGATGTTTTAGCCGCATTATTTTCCCAAGATTCTCTTTACACCACTGCCCATAAAAATATTGACAATACTAATGCTAATCAATTGGTTAACTTTACAGGTAACCACGACATGGGACGCTTTGCCTATTTATTAAAACAAAGTAAGCACAATTACAGTGAGCAAGCGCAAATTCAACGTAATTTACTTGCCCATGCGATAATTTATTTTAGCCGCGGTGTGCCAGTCATCTATTATGGTGATGAACAAGGTTTTGTTGGAGATGGCGGCGATCAAGACTCACGTCAAAATATGATGCCGTCAAAAGTCGCGAGTTATAATGATGATAATTTACTCGCTACCGATAAAACCACAGCGGATGATAACTTTGACACAACGCACTTGTTTTACCAAACATTCGCCAAATATGCCGAGCTTTATCAGCAATACCCAGCATTGCGATTTGGTCAACAAAGCACTTTATATGCGCAAAATAAGCCTGGTATTTTTGCGCTGCAACGGACTTATACAGCACAAGGTAAAACGCAAACGATTAAAGTAGCCTTTAACACATCAACACAAGCACAACGCCTTAAAGGCCTCGTAGAAAATACTCAGCACGATAAGTTACTATATCAATCTACCGTAAACGCTACAGGGGTGCTCGCGCCATTAAGTTTTGCGATGTGGTTAGTTGAGTAAAGTTAAACAGCACAAGGGCAGGGGAGTGTTAATGGAGCATTGTACCAAGGCGTTAATAGGCGCGCACAAATTAAAGTTTCAGTGTGATTAGGCTCTGTCTGCGCTTAATTTAGTGTGCTAATTGCTTATTGACGATAAAAAATAAAAGGCATTAGGTTAACATTGTGTTAATCTAGCAAGTATATTTTTAAATTTATTCAAGGAAGTGTGTACCAATGAAAGCAACTATCATTTTACTCTCTATCACATTAAGCGGCTTAACCTTGCCGGCTTTAGCAATTAAATTACCCGAGTCATTAAGCAGTAAATTATCAGAAAGTAAGGCAACTGAAAGTAAAGCAAGTAATGTCGCCACCGAAATAGCAAAAGGTGCGTTAACAAGCTATGCCGCAAAAGAGCTTGGTATGTCAGAAGCAATGGTTAGCGGTGGCTTATCTTCAATTTTTAAAGTAGCTAAAGATAACCTTAATACAGAAAGTTTTTCTGAATTAAGTAGTGCAATACCTAATATGGGAAGCTACCTAGAACAAGCGCCAGAGTTTTCAACGTCGGCCATTGGTTCATTGTTAGGCAATAGCTCAGCGTCTAAAACCGCGCAAAGTGTCGGTTACTTAGATTCAGCATTTAAAAAACTCGGTATTCCAACAGAAAGCTTACCGTTGATGATCAGCACGGTGACAGGCTATTTAGAAAGTAATGGTTATGATAATGCTGCAAGTATTTTGAAAAAAGGCTTAAACTTTTTATAAGCATTTGCGTTAAAAAAGCCGAAACTTTTATAGTTAATGGTTATAAAAGTTTCGGCTTTTTTGTTTTTTTTATCAGTAATATTAACAGCTACTTTGATGCAACTTGACGAAGGTGAACATTGCGTTGAGGAAATGGAATATGGATATTGGCTTTGTCTAATGCAGAATAAATCGCAGCATACGATTTATATTTAGCGTGATAAAGATTAACTGTTGGTGTCCATAACCGCACCGCTAGCCTAATAGTGCCTTCTGAAAAACCGTCTATACCCACTTGTGGGGTTCTAGTTTTGCCTGTAACGTCAAGTGATAACATGGTTTCTTTCAGCAGCTCAACTACCGCTAAAGGGTTGTGTTCAGCAGAAATGTTTACCTTTAATTCCAGTAGTGAATCATGCTGTGAATTATGCAGAATTTCACCCACAATATGTTTATTAGGGATAGTAATAATAACGTCATCTTCATTTTTTAGTAGGGTGTAAGCAAGTAACACTTCTTCAACGACCCCTGTTACCCCGTGTACAGTAATGGTATCACCAACGACAAAAGGCCTGATAATAATAATATTAAAACCAGCGGCATAGTTAGCCAGCAAGCCTTGTAATGCTAAACCTGCACCTAAAGATATAGCACCTATTGCGGCAATAAAAGGGGTAACACTGATCCCAAGTTTATTTAGGGCAACTATAGAGATCATGATGACAATAATCATTTTTGTGGTGTTTGATAAAAACTGGCTTAAGGTAATATCGAGTTTATTTTTAAGGCATAGTTTTAATACCCATTTCGCTATTTTTCCTGCGAAGATATAACCAATAATAAAAACAATCAGCGCACCAATAAGCTGAAAACTATAATTGGTGAAAAACTCAATAATAATATTATAAATATTAGTGACCTGATCTATTTCATCTTTGAGCAAATTGGCAGGATTGAGCGGGGTAGTATCTTTTTCAGCGCTTTGGGCTAATGGGGTCGTAAACACAAACATTCCTTAATTTATGGTGGCACAGACAATGTGCCTATTGAATAGTAGCGTAATAATAGCGTATTTTTATTCTATTAAGGTAAGTATTTTGGCAAGCATCAAGAACTGCTTACGCAAGTAAGCAGTTACCTACCTTACCTGTACTTTAGGCCACTGGTTGGCCGTTTCTTGCCTCAAGTAAACGATACCAATCTTTAGCACTGTACTCTATATCAAGCGCTTTTTTAGCGGCATGAATACGCTCAGGTGTGGTTGAACCAATAATAGGGTGAATGTTAGCAGGGTGCTTTAATAACCAAGCTAAAATAAGCTGCCATGGTAAGCAGTTATAGCGCACGGCTTGTGCTGATAATTCTGCCGCGATGCGTTGTTCATCTATTGCTGAAAAGGTATTACCCCAAGCAGGGTAGGCGACACCGCCAAGCGGACACCATGCAATCGGTGTTATACCTAACTGTTGGCATTGGTCTAACGTACCGTCGGTTAAGCTACTAATGTTATGAATATTAATTTCTACTTGGTTAACGACTAAAGGCTCATCTAAAGCAGATTGTAATAACGCCAGTTGTGAAGGGCTAAAATTACTGACACCAAATTGTTTTACCTTTCCGCTTTGCTTTAACTGTTGAAAAGTTTCAGCGACCTCTTGGGCATTAAATAAATAGTCTGGGCGGTGTAATAAAAATAAATCTAAGTACTCGGTATTTAATCGCTTTAATGAACTGTTTACTTGTTGAACTAAATAACTATTAGAGAAATCATAACGTTGAGGATTGGGTCGAATGCCTGCTTTTGAGGTAATAATAATTTTATCACGTAAATGGGGAGAGGCTGTTAATAACTCGCCAAATAAGCTTTCACTTTCACCCTCACCATAAATATCGGCATGGTCAAAATGGTTATAGCCAGCATTTAACGCCGTTTGAATAGCCAGTTTACCTTTAGCTCTATCTTGTGAAGAGTTGTCGCCTGCAATACGCATACAGCCATATATAAGGCGTGATGAATGAATGTTGGCAGAATGTAATGTTGAAGTTTGCATTTAGTATGTCCTTGTTTCATCAAGAGGATAAATAGTTCATCGTGACAGCATTTATGGTTTAACGGGTTGCTTCTTTTGGTCAATAGGTGTTGAACTTATTTGACCAAGTTGAAGTTATTTAATGGTATTAATAAATAAAAAACCTGTCAGTGAATGAAACTAACAGGTTTTTATATATTATTGCTGCTCGGTACTACCTATTAAAATTTATAGTTAAGACCTAACGAGTAGTTAGCACCAAATGATTGGTATGAGGTAATTTGTCTACCATCACTTGCCTCTGCTTGAATAGTATCTTCGTCAGTAATGTTCTGAGCTTGGAATGAAATACGTAATCCTTTTAATGATGAAATGCCAGACTCATCGAAATCATAACTGATTTGCGCATCCCAAATTTCGGCACCTAAATCTTCGGTTGCTTGTAGTGCTAGGCTGGTTCCACGTGTTTCCGTTAAGAAATTATCACGTTTTGTGCCGGCAATACGAAATTCGAAGCCATTTCTTTCATAGTAAGCTGTTAATGAATAACTCTCTTGTGAAAGTCCTGGTACTTTACCACCATCTTTAAGCTGACCGTCTAAGAAAGTACCACTTAACACTACACCAAAACCTTCTAATGAATCATGCATTATACGCAGTGGTAAGCTGGTTTGTAGTTCATAACCACGGACAAAACCTTTTAAACCATCGGTAGTGGCACTAATAAAACCGTTGAGGCTTGCAGGTGCATCACCATTAGAGTCTTGATGAATCTCAGGGATATACACTTCAGTAAAGTCAGTTAATACATCCGTGGTTCTATGCCAGTTAGTTAAGTCTTTATAGAAAAACGTGGCTGCAAAATATCCATCTTCAGTGAAGTAGTTCTCATAAGAAAGGTCAAACTGATTCGCTGTTAACGGTTCTAATGTTGGGTTACCTGCACTACCACTCCAAGGGCCATTTTGAGGATCTGTGCTTTGAATTTGATTGTCATTGTAAGCAAATGTTGCACGGGCATTCGGGCGCATATCGTCCATACGAGGACGACTTTGTACTTTGGATAAACCGGTACGAATAAATTGGTTTTCAGCGACTTCAAAGTTTAAATTCAGCGTTGGTAAAATATCTGAATAGGAAGCGCCGCTTTCTACCGGTGTTGCAACGACGTAAGCTGATGCATTTTCAACCGTTGAAAAACCAGTAGAAGATTGGTCAACATCAATGAATTGAAGGCCAAAGTTACCTGACATATAAATACCAGCAAAATCGGCTTCTAAATTAATTTTTGTATATAAGGTTAACACTTCTTCATTAACACTATAGGTATCGCCCAAGCGGTCAGTTTGTACTAAAGACGCTTCTGTTGCGTTGTAATAGCCACTTTTATATAGGCCTATACTGTCATAGGCAAGCATGCCGCCAAGACCGATAAAGCTTAAATCAGTGACACCTAATATATTAGGAATGGCTGCATCGCCAGGGTATTCTGGTGATGTGAGGTAATCACCTTCATTAATTTTAGACTTGGTACGATCAGAATAGTTAAGTCCCATGCTAACACCACTAATAATACCGTACTGCACAGCACCATTAACTTCAAATCTAAGGCTGTCTAGTTTTTCTTCAAATTCAGGGCGATTAACAAAACCATCTTGCGCATCACTACCAATAACCGGGGCGCCCCAAGATTGAGGGCCAGCAAGACGAATCAGGCTTTCATCAGTATAGTCAAGCTCTGGTAGTGTAGGATGAGCGCTGTACATAACGCCGGTAGAAGTCATTTGCCATGAGCGCGCCGCAGAAGGGCGTCCGTCAATACCAGCACGACCAGTACCTGAGTAACTTTCTAAATCGATAATAGACTTGTCAACGTCACCGGTTGATAAATCTACCACCACATGCCAGTCATCGTTTAAGGCATAATCTACATTTAAACCAAAGGTAGTTAATTCAGATTCTTGTGTTCTGGCGTCATTACGAATGACTGAGTGGAAACCATCCCAATAGCCTGAAGTCACTAAGCCGTTTTCAATGGTTGAAGCGGTATAGTCTGCGCCACCCCACACCGGGCCACCTTCTTCAAGACCACGGCGCACATCGCCTTCTTCAAAGTCTATGTATAAGGCATCAAATTTAACGCTAAGTTTGTCATTGGGTTGATATTCAACAATGGCAGCAAAAGAATTACGCTCCATTAAAGCCGAGCGTGCGAAAGAGTCATGCCCCCCTAAAATTTTGTCACCGTCTGGTGTGTCAGCGTAACCCCAAGCACGGAAGTTTTCTTCCTGGCGCGGTGTTTCTTGAGATGAAACAACAAAAGCAAGGCCTAACGTATTGTCCATAAACTGGTCAACGAAATTGAACGATAAGCGGTGACCACTGTTGTCATAGTCTGGGTTAGCTGAATCTTTCTGGTTTTGCTCATATACCGCATTCAATGTCATTGATGAAGGTGAATTCAATGGGCTAACAGTTTGTAAATCAATAGTACCGCCAATACCTTGGGTAATAAGGCCAGCTTCCGGTGTTTTATAAACAACAATGTTAGAAACGATTTCAGTGGGATATAAATCAAACTCTACGCCACGGTTATCGCCCATACCCAGTAATTCACGACCGTTTAATGAAGTGCCTACATAGTTTTCATTAAAGCCACGTACAGATAAGCCACTAGTACGGCCGTTACGGCGCTCACCCGTTACCCCAGGAAGGCGTGCTAATGATTCAGCAACGCTGGTATCAGGCAATTTACCAATATCTTCTGCTGAAAGCACTTCCACTATTGAGTTTGCACTCATTTTTATTGCTTGGGCGCGCTGTAAACTGCCACGAATACCAGTGACTGTGATAACTTCAACGTCAGCTGCGTTATCGGCAGTTTGTGCTTCTTCTGCTGCAAAGGTTGGTGTGCTTAATGCGAACAAACCACTTGAAAGTAGCGCTATTGACATTTTGCTTGGTTTAAAATTTAACATGGATTATCTCCCCTAGCCATCCTTGATTAATTTTTATAAGCCAGTTCCTGTCGACTTAATTATTATATGTTTTTTTATCACCTCGTTATATTCCTTTTATGGAGTCTAGTAAACGGGTGACAACTTTAATATAGATGGGAGTGTTGCAGATGAATAGCGCTTGCATACGTATTCATAAGGTGGGTAAGTGCTATAAAGGCATTGAATACGTATGCAGTGACTGTCTAAAAAACTATCAAGTCATTATGTTTAAAAAAAACACATAATAAAAAGGAATAAATTTTGACAGTAATAAAGTACGTTCAATACCTAATGGTTATTTTGGTCATCAGCAGTATAGTTGCCTGCGGTGGCTCTGAACAGCAAGCAAGCGCGATCCTACCTGAAGCAGATACCTTGCCGCCCGAGCCTGTAGTTACCCCAGGTGACAATGAAGTGGTTATTTTTTATAACCACTTAGGCGATAATAAAGCCGGTTGGGGGTTACATTTATGGGCTGATGATACTTGCACAGCTTATGGTGGATCCGACACCGACTGGGCTAAGCCGCAAGAAAAGTCGGGGGATGATCCAAACTATGGCGCCTATTGGGTTGTTAACTTAAAAAGTGATTTTGCCACGTCAGACTGTGTTAATTACATTATGCATAACGGGGATAACAAGGCACCTAACGAAGCTGATCAACAGGCAGCCTTGTCTGGTAAACGTATGTTTTGGTTACTTGATGGTATTAGCGAAGTCTTCACAGAGCCAACATTACCGCCTTCAGGGGTGCTCATTAAAAACATTGCCGCACACTGGGCAACACTTACTACGGTGTTTTGGCAGGTTGACGCAACTCATACTGCCAAGGTAAGGGTATATAGCGCAGATGTTAATGATTTAGGCTTTGATGGTAATACAGGCATAAGCGGTGATAATTTTATTGAATTTTTTCCCGTAGCGAATACGGCTAATGCCTTAGGTATACCCCGTTATAATGGGCTTAATGCATTTGAAGCCTCTAACCCAAATAGCGTTAAGGCAAAACAAATGCTAAGGGGAAAATTATTAGCGATAGCCTATGATGTAGAAAATAAGGTCATTGATGCAACCTATGTGCAAACACCTCGCGTGCTAGATGCACTTTATACTACAGGTAATAACGATGCTGATGAAGCCGCGTTAGGCTTAAGCTATAGTGCTAATGATATAACTGCCCGTGTTTGGGCGCCAACGGCACAGCAAGTTTGGTTAAATATTTATAACAGTGCCAAAGTCTTACAAAGTAGAGAAACGATGAACTTTGACAGCACGCGTGGTATTTGGTCTCTCGCAACACCTATAACTAACGACAGGTTGTTTTATCGTTATGAACTGACTGTTTATCATCATCAAAGCCAGCAGTTTGAGACGATTTTAACCACAGACCCTTACTCAGTGTCACTGGCAACTAACGGTAATTATTCGCAATTTGTTAACCTGGCTGATGCTGACTTAAAGCCCACTAACTGGGACTCTCATGTGGTACCCGTGATTGATGATATTGAAGATGCCATCATTTACGAAGGCAATGTGCGCGACTTTAGTGTGCGTGATGAAAGCACTAGTGAGGCTAACAGAGGAAAATATTTAGCGTTTACTGAAAGTAACTCAGCGCCAGTTAATCACCTAAAAACCTTAGTTGCAGCAGGTTTAACTCACTTTCAAGTGTTGCCTGTTAACGATATTGCCAGTATTGAAGAAGACTTTAGCAAACAAATAAACTTAACAAACACAGTGGCAGAGCTTTGTGCCATTAGTGCAGACGCGCCTGTATGTGGCACAGCAGGTGCGGTTACCGACACAGCAGCAACTTTATTGTCAGTGTTTGCAGGTTATGACACCACAACAGCGCAAGCTAAAACATTAACCGAAGCAATGAAAGACCTTGATGGTTATAACTTTGGTTATGATCCTCAGCATTTTAATGTGCCCGATGGCAGTTTTTCTTCTAATGCTGATGGCGTTAGCCGGATTGTCGAGATGCGTGCCATGATTAAAGCCTTACATGATATGGGACTAAGAGTGTCATTAGATGTGGTTTATAATCATACTAACGCGTCTGGCCTTTGGAATAGCTCAGTACTTGATAAAATTGTGCCAGGGTATTACTACCGCCGAGATTTGACGACAGGGCAGGTGCGTAATGAAACCTGTTGTCAAGATACGGAAACTGAGCACCGAATGATGGAAAAGTTAATGACCGACTCCTTAGTACAATGGGCGAGTGCCTATAAGTTTGACGCATTTCGTTTTGATATTATGGGCAGTCATGCTAAAAGCTCTATTATTAATGCTCGTGCTGCTGTACAAGCGGTTGATGCAGATACGTATTTTTATGGTGAAGGCTGGCCTCGCTCAAATCAAGGGTATGAACAGGCAGGGCAAAATGAAATGGCAGGCTCAGAAATAGGCACCTTTAATGATAGGCCGCGTGATGTTATTCGTGGCGCTTCTTTATTTAATGAAGCTGCAAGCCTACATGAGCAAGATATTATGCGTTTAGGGCTAGCGGGCACCTTGCAAGATTATCAGTTACAAAATAAAGCAGGGGTTATTGAGTCAGGAAAAAACTTTTCACAACAAGCATACGCCAAAGATCCAGCAGATATTATCAACTATGTTTCTAAACATGACGGCTCAACCTTGTGGGATAAACTGCAATACGGTTTATCGCATGATATGTCGGTTGACGACAGGGTACGCGCACAAAACATAGCGATTACCATGCCAATACTAAGCCAAGGTATTCCTTTTTTACAAATGGGTGGTGATTTCATTCGTTCAAAATCAATGGACAAAAACAGTTACAACAATGGTGATTGGTTTAACTTAGTCGATTTTACTAAAAATACTAACAACTGGAATGTCGGCTTGCCAGTAGAGATAGACGAGGGCAAAACGGTTGATGAGGTAAAAGCAATTATTGCCAATGTTGAAACATCAGTACAAGCGCGTCATATTGATTTTGCAAGCCAAGTGTTTAGCGAGTTTTTGGCTATTCGCCATAGCAGCAAGTTATTTAGATTAACCACAGCGCAAGCTATTTATGATCGTGTGGGGTTTCATAATACAGGGAGTAATCAAATCAAAGGCTTAATTGTAATGAGCATTGATGATGGTATTGAACACATCCCTAAACTGACTGATCTCGATGCAAATTTTGATGCTATTGTAGTGGTCATTAATGGCACAAGTCAGGAACAATCTTATACCGTACCAACGGCAACAGGTTTTGAATTACACCCCATACAACAAGCATCGGTTGATAGTCGGGTGCAAACTGCAAGCTTTAGCGTTGGTGCAACTGACGGTACTTTTACCGTACCTGCATTAAGCACAGCGGTTTTTGTTAAACCGCAAGGTGTTAGCCAAGGCACAGGCTTGTCGGCAGGCGCAACACGTGATGCACCTGATATAGCGCCTTATGGCAATAATACACTTTACCTTCGTGGTTCAATGAACAATGATGGTCATAGTGGTTTTACGGCGGCAGATACTTTCACCTATGAGGGCAATGGTGTGTATAGTTTAACAACGCAACTTCCACAAGGAACACACAGCTTTGCACTTACTTCAATTAACGCTGTTGCTGTTAACTTAGGTTTTAGCGATGTAAATATTAGCGCACACTCAATTGCTATGGCCAACCGCAGTAATCGTCTCAATTTTACAACCAGCACCCGTGGGAGCTTTACTTTTACTCTTGATGCAACAAGTGCTACGCCAGTTTTAACGGTTAATAGCGTTGCCCCTACAGTGGATTGTAATCACTTGCCTGATACAACAGACGCTATACCATTTACAATTGCGGGTGATGGTCAGTTATACGTGAAAGGTGATCATAGCGGTTGGAACGCGGAAGAAGCATATCGGTTGCACTACAAAGGCAATAATGTTTATCAAGCTGTTGCTGATGTTGAGGGGGCAATGCAGTTTAAGTTGGCCTCAAGCGATGGTGCTTGGACAACCCAGTTATGGGCACAGGCAAAGGGCAGTAATGATATTAACCTAGCTGATTTAACACTGGGTGTTCGTTATGCAGTTGCATACCAAAACGCAGGAACTAACAATAATAAAACTCGGTTAGTTGCAGGGAAGTATAGCTTTTTATTGACATTAAATGAAGAAAACCCTGAGGAAGGTTTTAACGTAGGTAGCTTGATTATTCAACAATGCCAACTATAGCGCACAAGCGCCTGTAACGATTGTTAGCTTACATTAATTATTAGTGTAAATTAGCCCTGCTTAACCTTGTTTTTACTTAACGAGGTTAAGCTAATAAATTGAATACGTATGCAATTTATCGAAACTAGTTTGTTTATCGGTGCCAAACAAGTAAGTTAATCACAACACTAAATTGACTAGACTTATTATTATGAAAAAGCACAATAACTTACTTTTTATTTATTTAATGTTAAGCATACCTAGCTTGTTAACCGCATGTGGTAACCCTACTCAAAATCAAGATTTACACTTGCTCGAGGCAAAGCAAAGCTTAAAAAATCACAATGATTTAATTCAGCAGGCAACTGATAGTGCCGCGCATTGGTTAACACCAGATATCCTCGTGCTGCCAAGATCTAACAGCGCTGGCAGTTACCAGTTAGTCAATACCAGTACCACGACAGAGGGTATTACAACGCAAGCGTTAGTCTCGACTGATTTTCCGGTGTCATTAGCTGAAAAATATCCCCACCTTGCAGACTTTCAAGCTTATAAGGTAGATTTGCCTGCTGCTCAAATAAAAAGCTGGCTAAAACAGCAAATAATAGTAGTTGCACTTAATAGCAAACAGCAAGCACAACAGGTTTCTTTTATTCAAGCAGGGGCGGTGTTAGATGCCCTTTATACAGCAGGCGAAAATGACGCCAATGAAGAAGCACACTTAGGCGCAACGATCACAGAGCAAGGTGTTAGTTTTAAGTTATGGGCGCCAACCGCACAAAAAGTTGAGCTGTTACTTTTTAACGACGACTTGTCGCCTGCTAAGGCGGGTAGCTTAGCTATGCTTGAAGATACTCATACGGGTATTTGGTCTGTGGTGGGCGATAATTCACTTAATGGTGCCTACTACCAATATAAAATCACTGTATATCATCCAGCGTCTAGAAAAATTGAAACGCTTATTACAACAGACCCTTACTCACTTAGCTTGTCAGTTAATAGTAAGTACTCACAAGTTGTAGATTTAGACAATGCGGCAACTCAGCCCGAAAATTGGCAAAATCATACCGTGCCTACCGTTGAAAATGTCGAAGATAATATTTTCTATGAAATCCATATTCGTGATTTTAGCGCTGATGATAGCGCGTTATCTAATCACGCTTTTCGTGGTAAATACCAAGCCTTTAGTGAACAAAACTCCAACGGTATTCAACATTTAAAAGCGCTAAAAAAAGCAGGTTTAAATAATATCCATTTACTGCCCACTTATGATCTAGCGACTATTAACGAGGACCCTACACAAGTAATAGATATCAATGACACAATCGCGCAAGTAAAAGCTAAAGTATGTGCCCTGACGCTAGCAACGACCATACCAACCCTAACAATTTGCACTGCTAATTTCGCAGATGTTCCTGATTTTAGCGAGCAGAAAAGCTTAAAATCATTACTGGCTAGTTTTGATGTTAATGGCGCAGATGCGCAAAAAATAGTAAGCGAACTACGCCAGTTTGACCAGTTTAACTGGGGGTATGATCCTTTTCATTACACAGTACCAGAGGGTAGTTATGCCGTTAACCCAAAGGGTGTAAGCCGTTTAGTTGAATTTAGAGAAATGGTGCAAAGCATTCACAATTTAGGCTTTCGCGTTATTATGGATGTAGTTTATAACCATACCTATCAATTTGGTTTAAACGAAAAATCAGTACTAGATAAAATTGTGCCTAATTACTATCACCGTCTTAATGTGATTACCGGTGAAGTTGAGCAGTCTACTTGTTACACCTGTGGCAATACAGCAACAGAGCGTGTAATGATGGCAAAATTGATGACAGACTCACTTGTTACTTGGGCACGAGACTATAAAATAGATGGTTTTCGTTTTGACTTAATGGGGCATCAAACGAAAGCGTCTATGTTAGCTGCGCGAGCAGCGGTACGTGCAGTAGACCCCGATACTTATTTTTATGGTGAAGGTTGGAATTTTGGCGAGGTTGCTAATAACCAGCGCTTTGTCCAAGCAAGCCAATTAGAGCTTGGTGGCACTGACATTGGCACCTACAGTGATAGATTACGCGATGCCGTGCGTGGTGGCGGCAATAACACGCGGGATACACAAGGGCTTGGTAATGGCTTATTTATTTTACCGAATGAAAAACAGGTTAAGGGCACTCAAGCTAACGGGAATATTGAACAAGGCCGTGCTGACTATGATTTACGTATGGACCAATTGCGCGTTGGTTTAGCGGGTAACTTAGCGCATTTTCCATTAAAGGTCATTAAGGGGGAAGTGTTATTAGGTAAACACATTCCTTATGGCGATCAACCCACAGGTTATGCGTTAGATCCCGCCGAAACCATTAACTATGTTTCCAAGCATGACAACCAAACGTTGTGGGATAACAGTCAATATCGTTTACCCTTTGATGTTAGCACCAATGACAGGGTGAGAATGCATTTACAAAGTTTGTCGTTCACACTGTTCGCCCAAGGCATTCCATTTTTGCATATGGGGAGTGAGTTTATGCGCTCAAAGTCTTTTCTGCGCGACAGTTATGATTATGGCGACTGGTTTAATCGTGTCGACTTTAGTAAGCAAAATAATTATTACAATGTCGGCTTACCCCCAGCAGATAAAGATCAAGATAATTGGCCATTGATTAAAGCGGTACTTAAAGGGCATCAAGGCCGTGATCATGTGCAGGAAAAACACATTAAATTTAGCGCAAAAGTATTTAAAGAAATGCTAGCAATACGCATGAGTTCTCCCTTATTTAGGTTAACAACGGCAAAGGATATAATCGACAAAGTGAGCTTTTTAAATACCAACAATGAACAATTGGGTTTGTTAGTGATGAAATTGGATGATACCCAAGGCGATTCAGTTGATGATAAGCTTAACAGCGTGGTTGTTATTTTTAATACCAGCGCCCAAGCACAAACCTTTGCCTACCCACAAGCGAGTAGTTATCAACTTCACTCGATACAAAAAAATAGTGTCGACGCCATAGTAAAACAAAGCACAACAAACCAAACAGGCTTTAGAGTACCTGCTTTATCCAGTGTTGTGTTTGTTAAGCAGTAGGTGCCCACTGATTGTAAAGGTTTGTCTCTAACTTGCTAAGGAGTCATTGCTGGTGCTAAGTGTAAAAAATAACCTTTGCCAGCAATCGTGAGCTGATAAGTGCTTTCATTTGCCTTATTAGGCTCACGGCTTTTCTCTAATAAACCTTTCTCAATTAACAGAGTCAGCATATTGCTTGAGAGCTGAGCCAGCTTGGCTTTGGCGCTTATTTCGACTGCAGTCGCGACTCCCTTTACAGCGTAGAGCGCGCGAATAATAGCAATTTCCGTTTCAGAAACAATGGGAAGCGCACCAGTGTAGGGAGGATATTGGTCGTTAGGAAACTTGCCATGAACCGTATTATAAGAAGCTTGCATGGCTTCAATATCATTGTGTTTATTTCCCGTTAATGTGAATGTGTGAAACACACCCGTTTCTTTACTTTGGTAGTCTACTTTGGCAAGAAATATGGGTAAGTTGCATGCTAGGGCGAGATGATAAAAACCTGTACGCCACTTTTTTACTGCGCCACGTGTGCCTTCTGGCGTAAAAAGAAAAAATATTCGCTGGTTTACTGTTGAGCTAGCTTTTTGTGATTCAATAAAAGCCTTGATTTGCTCTACTTGTCCTTGTGAGGAGCGATCAATGGGGATTGCACCTAACCACATTAGCCACGTACCTAAAACAGGGACTTTACATAAACTGTTTTTAATCGAAAAGTATATTTTAACATCTTGCAATATAGCGGCACCAAGGGCGTAGATAAAGTCCCAGTTTGAGGTGTGAGGTGCAGCAATTGTTACGCCTGCCCCTTCAGGGGGGATGGCGCATAATTTCCAACCAGATAAGTTAAACCATAATTTGAATACAGATTTCAAGCAGTATTTGGTGAATATACCGTCAAAAATAGTTTTTTCGCGAATTGCGAGTGATTTTTTAGTCATAAGTCACATCGAAAGATGTATGAGTAGTAATTAATGGTATTATAACAGTTATTTTTCAATAGATTCCTACGCTGGTTGAAATTATAATTAATAGCACCATATCGATTACCCAGCTCCTTTTTATTTATCAACATCTAAGGTAAATTTATGACTAGTGCAGTAGCCGCCAATACCTTACAAACTAACGCTTTAGAGATCAGTGCTCTTGCTAAAACCTACAAAGGTGGCTTTCAAGCCCTTAAAGGTATTAATTTAACTGTTAAACAAGGTGATTTTTTTGCATTACTTGGCCCTAATGGTGCCGGTAAATCTACCACAATAGGTGTCATAACCTCCTTGGTGAATAAAACACGCGGACAAGTAAAAGTTTACGGTTATGATATTGATACTGACTTAGAAAAAGCAAAATCTTATATTGGGCTAGTGCCACAAGAGTTTAACTTTAGTCAGTTTGAACCCTTAATGAATATTTTGGTCAATCAGGCTGGTTATTATGGTGTTGACAAAAAAACAGCAATAGTACGAGCTGAAAAGTACTTAAAGCAACTTTCGCTATGGGACAAGCGTAATGCGCCAGCGCGTGAGTTATCGGGTGGTATGAAACGCCGGTTAATGATTGCACGTGCACTCATGCATGAGCCACAAATGCTTATTTTAGACGAGCCAACAGCGGGTGTTGATATAGAAATACGTCGCGGCATGTGGGATTTCTTACAAACCTTAAACAAGCAAGGCATTACCATTATTTTAACCACCCACTACTTAGAAGAAGCTGAAAGCCTTTGCCGTAATATTGCAATCATTGACGGCGGTGAAATTGTAGAAAATACCAGCATGAAAGGTTTATTAGCACAGCTAGACGGTGAAACTTTTGTTTTAGACCTGTCCCCATTTACAGGAAACATAACTTTAACAGATATAAATTTTCGTGTGATTGATGATCACACCTTAGAGGTTGACTTGCAAAAAACACAAAACTTAAATTCAGTGTTTGAGCAATTATCTACTCAAGGCGTTGAAGTGTTAAGTATGCGTAATAAAAGTAATCGTTTAGAAGCACTTTTTGTTAACTTAATTACGAGCAATACCCCCACGAACAAATCGAACGTTGAATCAGGAAAAGTGAGCAAATAAGATGAACAATACGATTGCCTTAAAAAGTATCTTAAATAAAGAAATTCAACGCTTTATGCGAATTTGGGTGCAAACGTTAGTACCACCTGCAATTACAATTAGCCTTTATTTTGTGATTTTTGGCTCATTAATAGGTTCACGTATTGGTGAAATGGACGGTTTTGGTTACATGTCTTTTATTGTACCAGGCTTAATTATGATGAGTGTAATTACTAATTCATATTCTAATGTGGCGTCATCATTTTTTAGTGCAAAATGGCAGCGTAACGTTGAAGAAATGTTGGTTGCTCCTGTGCCAAACTGGGTTATTGTTGCTGGCTATGTTGGAGGTGGCATGGCCAGGGGGATGTTAGTGGGTATTATTGTTACACTCGTTTCATTACTTTTTGTTGATATACAAATACATAATATTTGGGTGATTATTGCTACCGTGTCATTAACATCTGCAACCTTTGCTTTGGGTGGTTTGATTAATGCTATTTTTGCACGATCTTTTGACGATATATCAATAATTCCTACCTTTATTTTAACCCCTTTAACCTACCTTGGGGGAGTGTTTTATTCTATCAGCTTATTACCAGATTTTTGGCAAGGCGTTTCTCAGGCCAATCCAATTGTTTACATGGTAAATGCTTTTCGGTACGGTTTTTTAGGTATATCGGATGTGAGCATAGTGACAGCGTTTGTGGTCATTGGTTGCTTTATTATTAGCTTATTTACTATTGCTATGACCCTTATTAATAAAGGCATTGGCCTGCGCAGTTAACGGCGATGATTTTTATGAAAAAAAATACTCAAATCACTACCAATGCTCACTTACATGCAGATACCCCAACAGGTGATTCTAAAACAATCATCACCAATCAACAGGGTATACATGAAAAGCTTGACGAAGTGGTGCAGAGGCATTTATTACATCCCTTTCAAAAACCCTACCAAGTGCATACACAAAACGCATTTAATGAAGTTAATCAGCGTGTACAGGCGTTTATCGCTAACAAGCCAAATGGCAAGATAATCCTTGACTCTTGCTGTGGTGTTGGGCAAAGCACACGTTTATTGGCAAAAATGCACCCAGATACTTTAGTGATTGGGGTCGATAAGTCAGCCAGTCGTATCGATCGGAAGGTGGAAGGCTTTTCTGCAGAAGATGGCTTCCAAATGGATAACTTTCATTTGGTTAGGGCTGATTTAAATGACTTTTACCGGCTAGTAAAAAGTGCCAATTGGCCGCTGATTACACACTATATTTTGTATCCTAACCCGTGGCCTAAATCAAAGCATTTACAACGTCGTTGGCATGGAAGCGCTGTGTTCCCAACGTTGATCTCTTTAGGTGAAGAAATTATTTTACGTAGCAACTGGTTGCTATATTTACAAGAGTTTCAGCAAGCGGCTAAACAGGTGAACTTAGTCGGTAATATCACTAAAGTTGCTATTGAAGCGCAACCACTAACGCCTTTTGAAGCGAAATACCAAGCCAGTGGGCAAAACTGTTGGCAGCTAAGCTTATTGGCTTCTTAGTGTGTAATAGCAGCTTGTAACAAACCAACTTAAGCAATCGTCACTTTACGGTGATGATAATACGCGCAGCCAAAGGTACAGTACTGAATAGCGTGAGCGTATTTGTTGACTAATCTTCATTATTCACTGTCTTTATTTTAATAATAGAAGACATTTGACTGTTTTTTTATTAAAGTTCATTGCTTAATTGACTCTACCTTTGAATGAACTCGTATGACGACGGCTAAGCGTAAAGCCCAAGCAACACCTGAAGCGCTACATCGGATTTTTACCCTTGCGGAAAAACCTGATTCTACTTTAGGGGGCATTGAACAAGAAATGTCTCAGAACCTGATTGGTTTTTTGAATAATCATATTGTTGCTAGCAAAAATGCATTAACAGACATTGAACAAGACTTTGTTTGCTCGCGAATACCTGAGCAGCCTGAGTTTGTTTCTGATCATATGCGCCACTTATTAGATAAGTTAGTCTCACAATCCGTACACACTGCTAGCCCTACTTTCATTGGTCATATGACTTCGGCATTACCCGCCTTTATCCTCCCTTTATCTAAACTGATGGTTGGCCTTAATCAGAATTTAGTGAAAGTAGAGACCTCAAAAGCTTTTACTCCCCTTGAGCGTCAAGTTGTTGGCATGATGCACAATTTAGTATACCAAGAAGCAGAAAGCTTTTATCAGGCTTGGATGCACAGCCCTGAACACTCTTTAGGGGCATTTTGCTCTGGTGGTACAGTGGCTAATATTACTGCACTTTGGGTAGCTCGTAATAAGTTGTTAAAGGCAGATGGTAGGTTTAAGGGGGTTTCACGTGCGGGCTTGTTCTCTGCCTTACAACACTATGGCTACCAAGGCCTGGTTATTCTTGTTTCAGAGCGTGGCCATTATTCATTAAAGAAGTCTGCTGACATTCTTGGTATTGGTCAAGACAATGTTATTGCCATTGAAACCGATGAAAATAATAAAATAAACACGCAAAAATTAGCGCAAAAATGTCAAGAATTACAACAAAACAATATTAAAGTGTTAGCCATTGTAGGCGTAGCTGGCACCACAGAAACTGGCAATGTTGACCCGCTTAATAAAATGGCAGACATTGCTAAACAATATCAGTGTCATTTTCATGTTGATGCCGCCTGGGGAGGAGCAACATTATTGTCTAATAAACATAAATATTTACTCGACGGCATAGGGCGTGCAGACTCTGTCACCATTGATGCACACAAACAAATGTATGTACCTATGGGGGCAGGTATTGTTTTATTCAAAGACCCCACTTCGGTCACAAACATTAAACATCATGCCGAGTATATTTTACGCAAAGGCTCAAAAGACTTAGGCAGTAGTACCTTAGAAGGCTCTCGTTCTGGGATGGCAATGTTAGTCTATGCTAGCTTGCATATTATTAGCCGGCCAGGTTATGAAATGTTGATTAACCAAGCGATTGAAAAAGCAGAATATTTTGCTGAGCTTATCGAGCAACATAAGGACTTTGAATTAATTACCAAGCCTGAATTATGTTTATTGACTTATCGTTATGTGCCTAAAAAGGTGCAATGTTTTTTATATCAAGCAACTAAGCAACAACAGTCAGAAGTAAATGTTATTTTAGGAGAGTTGGCTCGGTTTATTCAAAAGCGTCAACGAGAAGATGGTAACTCCTTTGTATCGCGCACTCGTATCCAAGTAGCACGATATGGTGGTGAAAAGGTGATTGTTTTTCGGGTGGTATTAGCTAATCCGTTAACCAGTAAAGAAAACCTACATGATATACTTGCTGAACAATGTTTATTAGCACAAGAAAGCGAGGTTTTTTTGCCTAAATTGTTTAAAATAGCAGAGCAAACGCTGAAGCTAACCAAATAACAGCTTACTGTTTTTGCAGTGCGCTTAAAATATTGAGCGTATTAAATTCTTTTGGCTTGCTTTGTTTGGCAAAGGAAAAAATTGTAAAATTAACATCTTCCCAGTTGTTTTTCTCTGTTAGCGGCTGGTATTTATCTATATTGTCAATATCAATGACCTCTAGTAAATACCCTTTAAAATGACTAGCTCGATTAAAGTTGTCTATGCCATGGTGGTAATCAAATATTTTTATTAAGGCTCTTGCCCCTTGAAATATATGGCCACCCATAGAGGCGGTTAGCTGCTTTTTCTGTATTTGCTGTAAACCCGCTATTGACCAATCAAAGCCACCAATGACAACATCTTTGTTGGGTTGTAGTTGTAATTCATTAACTCCGGCTAATGCACCAAGTGCATTACTATCAGAGGCACACCAAATGATATCGGCATGACTATAACGTTCAACGAGTTTTAAAAACTTTTCTTTGGCAATTTCTTGATGCCACTTAGTGTAAACAACCTGTTTAACGTCAATAGCGTGTTGTTTTGAAAAATTTAAAAAGCCTTCAGTTCTTTGTTCTGAGCCGGAGTAAGAATCACCATTAATGCCAAACGCGACTAAGCTCTGTGCCGGTTTATTAAGTTTTACCTTGGCATGATTTAATAATGTTTGCGTTAGTAGTTCGCTGGCTTTAATATTATCAAAAAAAACTTCCCCAACCCAAAATTTAAACTTACCTAAGGGCTCACCAATTTTTTCTACATAAGCGCGTTGCTCGTATGTTCTCTCTAGGGTAACAAACGCTATTTTGGCTTGTTCAAGCTTGGTAAATATTTTTTCTATATTGCCACCAAATGGGATAAAGATAATATAGTCGGGTTTATTATCAGCAAGGATAATGGAGTCTATTAATTCATCAAGTAATATACGATTGCTCGCGTTATAGTGAATTTTTAAGTTTATGTTTAAATCATTCGCGCTGGCTTGGGCTATTGTGCTGACTTGTGACCAAAAAGGATCAGTTTGTGTTGATGAGGAAACAAGCACCACATTGATAGCGGTGCTATTAGGTATAGCATCAACTTGCTGCGCAGTATTGGCAGGATAAAGAAACAAATATAAAAAGCTAAAAAGTAATATTTTATTCAACATAAATACTTTATAGCATAGAATTTGTTAAAATAAATTAATAATGAGTATTATAAATTTACCGGTAAATTATCAATAAGTCTTGCTTTACCCAAGTAGGCTGCAGCTAAAATAACAATTTCTTTATCGTTAGGCGCCGCTGGTGCGAGTGTTTGTGCATGGCATAAATTTATATAGTCTGTTTTTAAGCCAGCAGTGTCGAGCTTTTCACTTGCCTGCATCACTAGCGCAGCATAGTCTCTAGCTTGATGGCTCATACGTAGTTGTTCACTTAACCATTGTAAGGTTTTGTATAATATCGGTGCGAGTGCTAATTCTTCCGGTGTTAAATAGCCATTCCGTGAGCTCATCGCTAAGCCTGATGTTTCACGAATTATTTCAACAGGAATAATCTCAACAGGCATAGATAAGTCTTCAACCATGGTTTTAATCACCTGAAGTTGTTGATAATCTTTTGAGCCAAAGCAGGCGACGTCAGGTTGTACTAGGTTAAATAACTTACAAACAACGGTTGCAACACCACGAAAATGTCCAGGGCGACTCGCACCACAGTACAAGCTTGAAATATTAGGTACTTCTACGTAACTATTATCGTTGAACCCTTTTGGGTAAATAATGCTTGCGGTTGGCGTAAATAGTAAATCAGTGTTGACTTGTAATAAACTTTCTTTGTCTTGCGCCAGGGTTCTTGGGTAGTTATCAATATCTTCACTTAAACCAAACTGCATTGGGTTAACAAAAATACTTACAATTACTTTGTCTGCATGGCGGTGCGCAGCTTTAACTAAGGCTAAGTGCCCCTCATGCAAATTGCCCATAGTGGGGACAAAGGCTATGGTTAAGCCTTGCATACGCCATGCCTTTACTTGTTCCCGTAACGCTTTAATGCTTTCAACTGTGTTCATGGTTTTCTCTTACCTAGTAGGCTTGTTGTTTTTTATTTTTAAATACAACAAGCCCATCTAATAGTTTTTCTTGGGTGCTAGTGAGAATAGAGCGTGTTGTTACTTAAACACATGCTCTTCACCGGGGAAGTTACCTTGAGAAACTTCACTAATGTATAGCTCAATTGCTTTTTTAATATCGCCGGTTTCTTTAATAAAGTTACGAGAAAACTTAGGCATATAACTGCAAGAAACACCTAAAGCATCGTGCATGACCAGTATCTGCCCATCAGTATCTTTTCCGGCTCCTATACCAATAGTTGGAATGGATACTGCTTCAGTTATGGCTTTGCCCAGCGAAGCAGGGATACATTCCAAAACTAATAATTGTGCGCCAGCAGCTTCTAGTGCTTGTGCATCAGCTATCATGTTTTGTGCTTGTGCTTCTGCGCGTCCTTGTACTTTGAAACCGCCAAATACATTGACTGATTGAGGGGTCAAACCTAAGTGAGCACAAACGGGAATTCCGCGTTCAACTAAGGCTTTTATAGTCGCAGTTAACCAATGACCGCCTTCCATTTTTACCATATTAGCACCAGATTGCATTAACTTTGTTGCATTAGTCAGTGCTTGCTCTGTGGTGGCATAAGTCATAAAAGGTAAATCAGCAATAATCAGGGTGTCTTCGACACCTCGGCTGACACATTGTGTGTGGTAAGCCATATCAACAATAGTAACAGGCAAGGTGTCGCTTTGCCCTTGTAATACCATACCTAAAGAATCGCCAATGAGTACCGCATGAATGCCAGCTTGGTCGAATAGCTTAGCAAAACTTGCATCATAGGCGGTTATGGTTGATATTTTTTCGCCTTGTTGCTTCATTTTTAACAAGGTGGAAGTCGTTATTTTAGCCATACAGTTATCAATTCATGTGTTGAGTTAAGGGTTGGGTTTAGTATTGAAACCTGAACTCGGCTTAATAATTATTTCAAGTAATTAAAAGCATCTTAAGCCGAGTTCAGGTTCTGGTATTAATTTGAGTAATTACTCGGTTGCGCTACTGTCGCACAAATATTTTTGTACTGCAATAACCTGTTTAGCTAACTTAGCTTGACCATGGCGTTGATTGCAATGTTTTGGCATAAAAGCGTTACACTTTGGCCATCAGGAAGTGTTAAGGTAGGGTTAATTTCAGCAAGGGGAATTAAAACAAACTCTCTTTTGGTCATACCATAATGAGGCACAGTCAAACGCGGTAAATTAATTGTTTCATTACCAAACAATAGGATATCGAGATCTAAAATACGCGCCCCCCACCGGTTTGCTTTGCGTACTCTGCCAAAGTCACTTTCAATAGCCTGTAAGTTATCTAAGAGTTTGATGGCAGGTAGTGATGTTTCAAGCGCTAAAACGGCGTTAATATAATCATCTTGATCCTGAGGACCCATTGGTTTACTCAGGTATAAAGATGAAACCGCGATTACGTTACTCAAGGCTATATCTTCAATGGCTTTAATCGCATTTTTTACTTGTGCTATCGGGTTAGATAAATTACTCCCTAAACCAATATAAGCAATTATGGGTGACGTTGTCATTTTCGTACTTATTACACTGCAGGTTTATGTGAAGGTTTGCGGCGCTTTCTTGGGGTGCGACGCTTATTCCCAGGAGCATATTTAATGTTTTTAACCATTTGCTCGCGGCCTTCTTGAGAAACGTTTTGAAAGTCAGTCCACCATTTGGCTAGCTCCGCTAAATGCTGATTAGCTGTTTCAGTCTCGGCACGTAATAATAGAAAATCATAGCCGGCTCTAAATTTAGGGTGGTCAAATGTTTTAAAAGCTTTTCTTCCTTCTCGGCGCGCCAATTTGTCTTGTAAAATCCAAATATCTTTCATCACACCTTGAAAACGTTTAGGTATGGCAATGCTCGCTTGTTGCTTTGGCATAATTTCACTTAAAGCGGCAAAAAAAGCATCTTGTGGTGAAAGTTGGCGACTGAGATTAATTTGCTTAATACAGTTTTGTAACGGATACCATAGCATAGCGGCAAATAAGAAAGCGGGAGTCACGCGTTGGTTGTTATTAATACGTGCATCAGTATTACTTAGTGCTTGAATAATAAAACGTTCAAGTTGCTCATGACAATTGTTTGGATCTTCTAAGGCTTGATCAACAATAGGGAAGAAAAATTTGAATAAATGGTAGTTACGTAGTTGTTCAAAATTAGCCACAGCTTTGCCTGATATAAACATTTTTAAAAACTCTTCAAACATTCTGGCCGCAGGTATATTTGCCATTAAAGGAGCAAGTGTTGTAATAGGTTGGCGTGTTTCTTGGGCTATCTGCATGTTAAGTTTAGTGGCAAAACGAATTGCACGCAGCATACGCACGGGATCTTCCCGATAACGCGTTTCAGGGTCGCCAATTAACCTAATTTTTTTGTCGGCGATATCTTTTACGCCGTTAGCAAAATCAATAACTTTAAAATCTTTGCTGGAGTAATACAGGGCATTTATTGTGAAATCTCGGCGCTGTGCATCTTCATCGATAGTACCGTAAATATTGTCACGCAAGAGCATGCCATCTTTATTTTGTTTTGATATTTTGGTATCGCTTTTATTTTTAGTATTTTCGCTTTCATGATGTCCACGGAAAGTGGCGACTTCAATAATTTCGCGGCCAAAAACAATATGGGCTAGACGAAATCGCCGACCAATTAAACGACAATTTCTAAATAAGGCTTTTATTTCATCTGGCGTTGCATTTGTTGCAATGTCAAAGTCTTTAGGTGCTAGCCCGAGCAAAATATCTCGGACACCACCACCAACAAGGTAAGCGTCAAAGCCGCCTTTGTTCAAGCGGTGTAGAACTTTAAGGGCATTGGGGCTTATTAATTGGCGTGATACTGGGTGCTGTTCGCGTGTGAGTACAATAGGTTGTTCAAGTGTGGTAACTGGGTTAGTAACGGTTTTCTTTTTACTGCTATTTTTAGCAAAAACCTTTTTACATAAATTAATGACGCGTTTGATAATCGCAAACCTTTTATTATGAGTAGAAAAACAGATGGAAAGTTATCTGATTAGATAAGTGCAATGATATAACAATCCACGAAAAAAGAGAATGAAAAAGCAGCGTTTTTTATTGTGAGATGCCCCACCAGTAAACTGGTTAATTGTAACGCTACTGTGTTCAGTACTTGGCTTAAGCTAAGCTAACTTGGTAGAGTATTCATTACCATTAAAAAAAAGCAAGGAAAAATTCGCACCAACCGAATTTTCTCAACAGAACATTGAATGTTACTGCCTACAATGAAACAGCAAAAAATGGGTGTTAAGTTGAAACCTTGCTTATCTATTAACGCTGTTTACCAAGGTAATATTTCACCATTAGCGTGTTTAAACACTCCAGAATCTTGTAGGGTTAAGTCATCCATCAAGCCGATGAGTCTTTGGGCTGAAGTATCAGCACTAATATCGCCATTACTGGTACTACCTCGGGTATTGACCATGTCAGTTTTAACATAGCCGGGGTGATAGATACCTACGGCGACTTGGTCGTATTTTAAGTCATGTGCCAAAGATACAGCACCGATATTTAATGCTGCTTTTGACATTCTATAACCATAACGTCCACCAGAGGTGTTATCGGTTACCGAGCCCATTCTTGAGGTAATAAAAGCAATTTTGCTACCAGCAGTAAAATTTGACAAAAGTGCTTGAGTAAACGCAAGAGGAGCTAAAGCATTAACCATAAACTGCTCTGTAATTGTGTCTTGGTTGAATTGACTTAAGCTTTCATCACGGAGAATGCCAGCGTTGTTAATTAATAAGTCAATTTTGTGGTCTTTGAGCACCAACAATGCCTTTTGAATACCTGACTCCGTTGCTATATCAACACCTTCGACAATATTTACTTTAAGCGCATTTAGTTCAGCAGAGCTTTTTCTGCATAAAGCATAAACGATATCACCGCGAGATTGATAGATTCTTGCCATGGCAAGGCCAATACCTCGGTTCGCGCCGGTAATTACTACTGTTTTAGTCATTTTGTTTCCTTTTAATTTATCGCATTCTCACGCACGATAGGCGTGTTTTGTATTTTGCCATTTATACTGTGTATACACTAGTGCTGCGATTGAATGATGTAGGCATGCATGTAGATTAAAGTAGCACTACTTGGGCCGGGTAATAGTAAATGGCTTGCCAATTGTAGCATATTCATTACCACCAAGACGCGCTAAGGGCTGTACTTTGTTGGCGTGTACTTTGATACGCTGTTTGCTATCAATCTCAACGACCTTGTCATTAATATAAACTTGTTTAACCTCAACAAAAATTAAACGCTGGGGTAGATCACCTAATTCTTTAATTTCATATAGTTCACAGCCATAGGCAATATCACATTGTGTTAATCTTGGCAGTGCAAAATTGTTAAAAGCCGTTGTCGCTATACCAGCACTTGTCAGCTCTGATTGGCCATGAGCTAAAGTTTGTGATGTTTGCGTGACTAACTCCGCCTGTTGTGTTGAAGCAATGTGAATGACGATCTTTTTATTGTTGAGAATATTGACCAAGGTGTCTTTATCATCACCGTTAGGCTTTTTCCCAACTGATAACATAAGGAGTGCCGGCGCACTTGATACGGCGGTAAAGTATGAAAAAGGAGCGAGGTTAAAAGAATCATTACCTGAGTCAGTTAACGCCCAGGCTATAGGGCGTGGGATAATGGTTTGTGTCATTAGGTGATAACGCTGGTTAGCGCTAAAATCAGCAAAGTTTATGTTCATAGTGGTCCATTGATAGCTTTGTTTACTGCTTAATTTTATTACTTAGTGATCACTGTTGGTTGAGTGTGGCTGTTGTCGATGAATTTTCAGTAATATCTATTTCAGGCACCTTGGGCACTTGGTTTCTCTGCCAGTGCTTGATGGCCCATTGTATAATAGTATCTACCGGTTCGTGCAGTAAATCAACGTCAGGTGCTTGCCCTAAAAACTGAAGGGCTGCAACTAATGCTGGTTGCGGAGTATTATTATTGATGGGTGTCGCTTTATTTTGTTTACTTAGTTTAAAGCCAGGTTTGGTAGTTGCCAAAGGAATATGCCCATATTGCGGTGCTTTTTTATTGAGCGTGGCATATAGGGTTAATTGCCGAGCTGTTGGCTCAAGTAAATCACACCCACGAATAACATGAGATATATTTTGATAAATATCATCATGCACCACGGCAAGTTGGTAAGCAAAAAGTTTATCTTTGCGATGAATAATAAAGTCTTCTTCGGCTAAGGCTTTATTACAGTAAACCTTACCTTGAAAAATATCGTTAAATTGATGTACACCATAATGATTGATTAAACGGGTAGCATTATTTATTGCTGGTTTATTTAGGTGCCGGCAATGCCCTTGATATATGCCGCCTAAGGCTTTTATGTCTTGGCGTGTGCATTGACAATAGTAGCTCAGCTGTTGTTGCTGTAGTGTATCAAGTATATGTTGATAATATTCAGTTTGCTCGCTTTGGTATAAAACAGCTTCGTCCCAATATAACCCAAATGCCTCAAGCGTAGACAAAATAGCAGTACTGGCGCCAGGTTGTTCGCGGGGTGGGTCAATATCTTCAATTCGTACTAACCATTTGCCTTGGTTATTCTTTAAATCAATAGTGGCTTTTGCATCTAAAAAGCTGGCAAGGGCAGCAATTAAGGAGCCAAAGTGGAGTAAGCCTGAAGGGGAGGGAGCAAAGCGACCACGGTAGCTATCTTGCGATAGTGCGCTAGGTCGCTTGGGGTCTAACATATTATACTGAAAACCTTTACTTTAGCCGGCCATTTGACGTTCTTTTATTTCGGCTAGCGTTTTACATTCAATGCAAAGGTCTGCAGTTGGTCTTGCTTCTAAGCGGCGAATACCTATTTCAATACCACAAGATTGACAAAAACCAAAATCGTCTTCTTCAATTAGTTGTAGGGTTTTCTCAATCTTTTTGATTAGTTTACGTTCTCGATCTCGAGTACGTAATTCAAGACTAAATTCTTCTTCTTGAGCGGCTCTATCAACGGGGTCAGGGAAGTTTGCAGCTTCGTCTTGCATATGGGTGACGGTGCGGTCTACTTCTTCACGAAGCTGAATGCGCCACGCATCTAAAATCTTTTTAAAGTGTGTTTGTTGGGGTTCACCCATGTATTCTTCATCAGCTTTTTCCTGATAAGGCTCAACGCCTGCTAATGCTAAAATACCTAATGCTTTATGTTTACCTGTTGGCATGCTGAATCTCCTAATACTACAAAGACCAAGATTGTTCGGTTACTATTTTTTAATAGATAATAGTTATTAACTGTTTTCTTGGTTGTAATTGCCAATATCAATAACGACGTTACTTATTTAATATAGGCCTAAAATATCAGGTCTATATTGTATCGCATTTAGTAAAAATCAATGCTTGTAATTAATTAAATGACAAATAATAATATTAACATTATTTATCAATACGTTACTGGTATGTTATCAAAATATAAAAGATCTCTAATTTACAGTTGATCGTTTCTTGTTATATTCCTTTAGTCATTATATTTATTCAATATAGATGGGCTTTATTTTTTGAACAGGCATATTTAGCAAGTTTTAGACCTGTTCGTCAATAGCTATCATGCGTGATAACTATAAATATTTAGTTAGCCTTACTTATAGATAAATAAGCAAGCGATGAGAATTGTTTATTTTTTAGTTAATTAAACTATCACTTTGAAATTAGCGGTGGTATAATCTCGCGCCCATTCAATTTGAATAGTTGGTTTTTACCAATATTTTCAGCATTTGGGAAGTCTTTTTAAGGCAGTGACGGGTCAAATTTCTGGCCTTGAATTTTAATTTATCTTAATGATTTATATTATTTTTCTTATATATACTTATTTAGAAAAACGGTTAAGTTAAAAGATAACAGCGGAGCAAAAATCAATGATCCAAATGCAATCACAGCTGAATGTTGCTGATAACAGTGGCGCTAAGCGTGTTCAATGTATAAAGGTTCTTGGTGGCTCGCACCGTCGCTATGCACGCATTGGTGATATCATCAAAGTTGCCGTAAAGGAAGCAAGTCCTCGCGGTAAAGTAAAAAAAGGTGATGTTCATACTGCGGTAGTGGTGCGCACTAAGAAGGGTGTTCGTCGTACAGATGGTTCTGCTATCCGTTTCGATGAAAACGCGGCTGTAATGCTTAATGCAAGCTTACAACCAATTGGTACTCGTATTTTCGGGCCAGTGACACGTGAACTTCGTAATGAGAAATTTATGAAGATCGTATCATTAGCACCAGAAGTACTTTAAGGAGTCACGATAATGGCATCTAAGATTCGTCGTGATGATGAAGTAGTTATACTTGCAGGTAAAGACAAGGGCAAAACTGGTAAAGTTACTAAAGTTCTTGTTGAAAGCGGCAAAGTATTCGTAGAAGGCGTAAATTTAATCAAAAAGCACACTAAGCCTGTACCTCAGTTACAGCAGCCTGGTGGCATTGTTGAAAAAGAAGCACCTTTACAGGTATCTAACGTAGCAATCCTTAACCCAAAAACGGGCAAGGCTGATCGCGTTGGTTTTAGATTTGAAGACGGTAAAAAAGTACGTTTCTTTAAATCTGATAACGAATTAATTTAAATTGGAGTAAACGATGGCGAAACTGCATGATTTTTACAAAGATACAATTGTAAGCGATTTGCAAAAGCAATTCGGTTATAAAAGTGTCATGCAAGTCCCTCGGATTGAAAAGATCACCCTAAACATGGGTGTTGGCGAAGCAATTTCTGATAAGAAAGTGTTAGAGCATGCCACGAATGATCTTACTGCAATCTCAGGACAAAAACCGGTCACGACAGTAGCACGTAAATCAGTTGCGGGCTTTAAAATCCGTGAAGGTTATCCTATTGGTGCAAAAGTAACTTTACGCGGCGAGCGTATGTGGGAATTTTTAGAGCGTTTAATCTCTATTTCTATTCCACGTATCCGTGACTTCCGTGGGTTAAACCCTAAGTCATTTGATGGCCATGGCAACTACAGCATGGGCGTTCGTGAGCAAATTATCTTCCCTGAAATCAATTATGATAAAATTGATAAAATTCGCGGTTTAGATATCACTATTACTACTAGCGCGAAAGACAACAAAGAAGGACATGCATTATTGTCTGCCTTTGGTTTCCCGTTCAAGAAGAAGGTATAGAGTTATGGCTAAAGCGTCAATGAAAGCTCGTGAAGCAAAACGTACTAAACTAGTAGCTCAGTACGCTGAAAAGCGTCGTGCGTTAAAAGAAATCATCTCAAGCGTAAACTCTTCTGAGGAAGATCGTTGGGATGCCGTATTGAAACTTCAAAGTTTACCTCGTGATTCATCACGTAGCCGTCAACGTAATCGTTGTAATGTTACTGGTCGCCCACATGGTTTCTTACGTAAATTCGGCTTAAGCCGTATTAAGTTGCGCGAAGCAACAATGCGTGGTGAAGTTCCAGGTCTTAAGAAAGCTAGTTGGTAATTCACGGGAGTAAATGGTTATGATGACTGATCCTATCGCGGACATGTTTACACGCATCCGCAACGGTCAATCTGCAGCAAAGGTTGCAGTAAAAATGCCATCTTCAAAAGTTAAAGTAGCAATTGCTAACTTGCTTAAAGAAGAAGGCTATATTTCAGATTACTCAGTAACAGGTGATGTAAAGCCTGAGCTAGCAGTAACATTGAAGTATTTTGAAGGTAAAGAAGTAATTGAAGTGATCAAACGTGTTTCACGTCCTGGTCTTCGTGTATACAAAAACTGCCATGAGCTTCCTAAAGTTCTTGCAGGCATGGGTATTGCGATAATTTCAACTTCTAAAGGTTTGATGACGGATCGCGCCGCTCGCTCTGCGGGTATTGGTGGTGAAGTTATTGGTTTCGTAGAGTAAGGAGAATAAGATGTCTCGTGTTGCAAAAGCACCTGTAGATGTTCCTGCTGGCGTTACCATTACGTTATCAGGTCAAGATATTACAGTTAAAGGTCCAGTAGGTGAATTGTCACACTCGATCCACGGTTATGTGTCGGTTTCTCAAGAAGAAAACCAACTTATCACCACAGTCGCTTGTGATCATAAAAATGCATGGGCCCAAGCCGGTACTGTACGCGCTTTAATCAATAATATGGTTGAAGGTGTTAGTAAAGGCTTTGAAAAGAAATTAATTTTACAAGGTGTTGGTTACCGTGCCAAAGCTGCAGGTAAGTCTTTAGATTTATCTTTAGGTTTTTCACACCCAGTTAAACACACAATTCCAGAAGGAATTACTTGTGAAACCCCTAACCAAACTGAAATCATACTGAAAGGTTGTGATAAGCATTTAGTTGGTCAAGCCGCAGCGAACATTCGTGCATACCGTAAACCTGAGCCATATAAAGGTAAAGGTATTCGTTATTCTGATGAGAATATTCGTCGTAAAGAAGCTAAGAAGAAGTAGGGTAATACTATGGATAAGAAAACATCTCGTTTGCGCCGTGCTAAACGCGCGCGTGCAAAAATCAGCGAGTTGGGTGCGAATCGTTTAGTTGTATTCCGTACTCCTCGTCATATTTACGCGCAACTTATTGCTCCTACAGGTTCTGAGGTAATCGTTTCTGCGTCTACTTTAGACAAAGAAGTAGCTTCTAAGTTGGAAAAAACAGGTAATGTTGCAGCAGCAACTGCAGTAGGTACAGCAATTGCTGAACGTGCTGTAGCAAAAGGCATCTCTAAAGTTGCTTTTGACCGCTCAGGCTTCCTTTACCATGGTCGCGTTAAAGCATTAGCAGAAGCAGCTCGCGAAGCTGGTCTTCAGTTTTAGGGGTTGATAATGGCTAATCATAATCAAGAAAACTCACAACAAAGTGATATGGCTGAAAAGCTAATCGCCGTTAACCGTGTATCAAAAGTGGTTAAAGGTGGTCGCATTTTTAGTTTTACTGCATTAACAGTGGTTGGTGACGGTAATGGTCGTGTTGGTTTTGGCTACGGTAAAGCACGTGAAGTGCCTGCTGCAATCCAAAAAGCAATGGAAAAAGCACACCGTAACATAGTAACCGTTGATCTGAAGGGTACAACTCTTCAGCACTCTATCAAAGGGCGTCATTCTGGTTCTAAAGTTTACATGCAACCAGCCGCTGAAGGTACAGGTATCATCGCTGGTGGCGCGATGCGTGCAGTACTTGAAGTTGCAGGCGTTCAGAACGTATTGTCTAAAACATACGGTTCTACTAACCCAATCAACGTAGTTCGCGCTACTGTTTCAGCCTTGACGAATATGCATTCGCCAGAAGGTATGGCAGCTAAGCGTGGCCTTAGCGTTGAAGAAATAATGGGATAATTGAACATGTCTAAAACAGTTAAAGTAACCCAAATAAAAAGTTCTATCGGTCGTTTGCCGAAGCATAGAGCTACATTAAAAGGCCTTGGTCTACGTCGTATTAATCATACAGTTGAGTTAGAAGATACTCCTTCTGTACGTGGTATGATTAACAAGGTTAATTATATGATTAAGGTGGAGGATTAATAATGCATTTAAATACTTTATCCCCTGCACCGGGATCTAACAAAGATAAAAAACGCTGTGGACGTGGTATTGGTTCTGGCATCGGAAAAACGGGTGGTCGTGGTCACAAAGGTCAGAAGTCTCGTTCTGGCGGTAGTGTACGTCCTGGTTTTGAAGGTGGTCAAATGCCATTAAAACAACGTTTACCTAAGTTTGGTTTTACCTCGCGTAAATCTTTAGTTCGCGCTGAAGTTCGTTTACATGAATTAAACCTTATCCAAGGCGATGTTGTTGATATTCACACGTTGAAAGATTCTGGTCTAATCAGCCGTAACACTGAAACAGCTAAAATTATGCTGTCTGGCGAAATTACTCGCAAGATCACTGTTCGCGGTTTAGGCGTAACTAAAGGTGCTCGTGCAGCTATTGAAGCTGCCGGTGGTAACATCGAGGAATAATACAGATTATGGCTAAACCAGGATTGGACGCTTCTCCAAAGGGGAGCAAAGGCGCAGGCGGTTTGTCTGAGCTTAAACAAAGATTGTGGTTCGTATTCATAGCATTAGTCGTGCTACGTTTAGGATCATTTGTACCAATCCCTGGTATTGACGCCGCTGTATTAGCTCAGTTCTTTGAACAACAAAAGGGCACCATTGTAGAAATGTTTAACATGTTCTCTGGTGGTGCACTTGAGCGAGCCTCGGTATTGGCTCTAGGTATTATGCCGTACATCTCAGCCTCAATTATTATGCAACTGTTAACAGTGGTTAGTCCAAAGTTTGCAGAGCTTAAGAAAGAAGGTGAAGCTGGACGTCGTAAAATTAGTCAATACACACGCTACGGCACATTAGTTCTAGCAACAGTACAGTCAATAGCGATTGCAAGAAGTTTACCGGATATGATGCAAGGCTTAGTTATTAATGCTGGCTTTAGTTTCTATTTCACTGCGGTAGTAAGTTTGGTTACTGGCACCATGTTTTTAATGTGGTTAGGTGAACAAATTACTGAACGTGGTATCGGTAATGGTATTTCAATCATTATATTTGCGGGTATTGTTGCTGGCATGCCATCGGCTGTTGGTCAAACAGCTGAGATGGCGCGTCAAGGTGAATTGCACTTATTAGTATTATTGTTAATTGGCGTTGTGGTATTTGCAGTAACTTATTTGGTAGTGTTTGTTGAACGTGGTCAACGACGTATTGTTGTTAACTATGCAAAACGTCAGCAAGGCCGTAAGGTTTTCGCTGCACAAAGCACGCATTTACCATTGAAAGTGAACATGGCGGGTGTAATACCGCCTATCTTTGCCTCAAGTCTTATTTTGTTCCCTGGCACGCTTGCGAGCTGGTTCGGACAAGGTGAAGGCCCTGTAGCTGATTTCTTACAAGGGGTATCTCAGGCCATGTCGCCAGGGCAACCTTTGTATGTATTGATGCTAGCCGCAGCAATTATATTTTTCTGTTTCTTTTACACGGCGCTTGTTTTCAACCCGCGTGAAACAGCAGATAACTTGAAAAAGTCAGGTGCATTCATTCCAGGGATTCGTCCGGGTGAACAGACATCCAAATATATAGATAAAGTAATGACACGTCTAACCCTAGCGGGTGCGTTGTACATCACCTTTGTCTGTTTGGTTCCACAATTTATGATTATAGCATGGGACGTACAGTTCTATTTTGGCGGGACATCACTCTTGATTATCGTCGTTGTAATTATGGATTTTATGGCACAGGTACAAACGCATATGATGTCTCATCAATATGATAATGTACTTAAAAAAGCAAACTTAAAAGGTTACGGCCGTTAGGTCGAACTAATATAGTTAACGGAGTATAAAATGAAAGTACGTGCATCCGTAAAAAAGATATGTCGTAACTGTAAAACGGTTAAACGTAAGGGCGTTATTCGCGTTCTATGTGTTGAACCAAAACACAAGCAAAGACAAGGTTAGTTTATTTCTGGCTAATATGCAGCAAACTTATTTCTGCTGCTAATACCAGTAATAACGACTGAGATCTTTTTAGCAGTGGCATTGTGCGGATAATTCTGTATAATGCCGCTTCGATTTGCGAAAAAGAGAGTGGTTGGGTATCCTAACGGGCTTTCCAATCAATGTAATTTTAATTTTTTAAAGGAGATGTGTTAGTGGCCCGTATCGCTGGCATTAACATCCCTGATCGTAAGCATGCAGTAATCGCCATTACTGCGATTTACGGTATTGGAGCTACACGTGCGAAAGCTATTTGTGCAGCAGCTGGTATCGAAGAATCAACGAAGATCAGTGAATTAGACGAAGCAAAAATTGATTTGCTACGCGCTGAAGTGGATAAATTTACCGTAGAAGGTGATTTACGCCGTGAAGTTTCAATGAACATTAAACGTCTTATGGACTTAGGTTGTTTCCGTGGCATTCGTCACCGTCGCAGTCTTCCTCTACGTGGCCAACGCACTAAAACAAATGCGCGTACCCGTAAAGGTCCTCGTAAGCCAATTAAGAAGTAAGAGGGACTAGACAATGGCTAAAACACCCGTACGTACGCGTAAACGCGTAAAAAAACAAGTTGCTGATGGCATGGCTCATATCCATGCTTCTTTCAACAACACAATCGTGACTCTTACAGACCGTCAAGGTAATGCATTATCTTGGGCGACTGCAGGTGGTTCAGGTTTCCGTGGTTCACGTAAATCTACCCCTTTTGCTGCGCAAGTAGCTGCAGACCGCGCAGGCGCTACTGCAAAAGAGTTTGGCTTGAAGAATATTGAAGTGTTCGTTAAAGGTCCAGGTCCAGGTCGTGAATCTGCTATCCGTGCCTTAAATGCTGCTGGTTTTAAAATCACCAACATTACTGACGTTACACCTATTCCTCATAATGGTTGTCGTCCTCCTAAGAAACGTCGCGTTTAATCGTTTTTTTAGGATAGTTGGAGAAAGAAAATGGCTAGATATTTAGGTCCTAAGTTAAAACTTAGCCGCCGCGAAGGAACAGATTTATTCCTTAAAAGCGGTGTAAGAGCAATTGACACTAAATGTAAAATCGAAACAATACCAGGTCAACACGGCGCTCGTCGCGGTCGTTTGTCAGACTACGGTGTTCAACTTCGTGAAAAACAAAAAGTTCGTCGTATGTTCGGCGTTCTTGAAAAACAATTCAGTAATTACTATAAGCAAGCAGCACGTCAAAAAGGTAATACAGGTGAAAACTTGTTAGTACTTTTAGAAACACGTTTAGACAATGTTGTTTACCGCATGGGCTATGCTAGCACTCGTGCTGAAGCTCGTCAGTTAGTTAGTCACAAGGCTATCCTTGTAAACGGCGCTGTAGTAAATATTCCATCTTTCACTGTTAAAGCTGAAGATGTGGTTTCTGTTCGTGAGAAGTCTAAAACTCAAGCGCGTATTATCGCTGCCTTAGATTTAGCCGACCAGCGTGAAAAACCACTTTGGGTTGAAGTTGATAACAAAAAACTTGAAGGTACATTCAAACGTATCCCTGATAGAACAGACTTATCTGCTGAAATAAATGAACAGTTAATTGTTGAACTTTACTCTAAGTAGTTAAGTTACACTTTAAGAGAGGACATATATGCAGGGTTCTGTAACCGAATTCCTTAGACCACGCATGGTTGGTATTGAAAATATCAATCCTCGTAGAGCTAAGGTAACTTTAGAGCCATTAGAACGTGGTTTTGGTCACACTTTAGGTAATGCGTTACGCCGTATACTTCTATCTTCAATGCCAGGTTGTGCTGTAACTGAAGTAGAAATTGATGGTGTATTACATGAGTACAGTAGTAAAGAAGGTGTTCAAGAAGACATCATCGAAATATTGTTAAACCTTAAAGGGCTTGCTGTTATTTTAGAAGGCAAAAATGAAGCCGTTCTGACTTTAACTAAGTCTGGTGAAGGCCCTGTAACGGCAGCTGATATACAACATGATGGCGATGTAACTATTACTAACCCAGAACATGTTATCTGCACTTTAACCGGTGAAGGTTCTATCAGCATGCGCATTAAAATTGAAATGGGTCGTGGTTATGTACCTGCTTCAGCGCGCCGTGATGCCGAGGAAGAAGATCGTGCTATTGGTCGTTTGTTGGTTGATGCCTCATTCAGTCCTGTAGTTAGAATTGCTTATGATGTTGATTCTGCACGTGTTGAACAACGTACAGATTTAGACAAATTAGTTTTAGATATGGAAACCAATGGTACATTGGATCCGGAAGAAGCTATCCGTCGTGCTTCAACTATTCTTGCTGAACAGCTTGATGCGTTTGTTGAACTTCGTGATATTAAAGAGGTAGAGCAGGTGGAAGAAAAACCATTGTTCGACCCTATTTTACTTCGTCCTGTTGATGATCTAGAGCTAACTGTTCGCTCAGCTAACTGTTTAAAAGCAGAAGCAATTCAATACATTGGTGATTTAGTACAACGTGCTGAAGTTGAGCTTCTTAAAACGCCTAATTTAGGTAAGAAGTCATTAACTGAAATTAAAGACGTGTTAGCGTCGCGTGGTTTGTCACTAGGCATGCGCCTAGAAAACTGGCCACCTGAAAGTATTGTTGACAACGACTAGTTCGATCATCGTTTTTTTAATAGTTTTTTAAGAAGGATTAACACATGCGTCATCGTCAAAGTGGTCGCCAGTTAAACCGTAATAGCAGTCATCGCCAAGCGATGTTCCGTAATATGGCAAGCTCATTAGTTAAGCACGGCGTTATCAAAACGACTGTAGCTAAAGCTAAAGAACTACGTCGCGTTATAGAGCCTTTGATTACATTGGCTAAAACCGACAGTGTTGCAAATCGTCGTTTAGCATTTGCTCGTACACAAGACAAAGAAGTAGTAGGAATTTTATTTAACGAACTTGGTGCACGTTACCAAGAGCGTCCAGGTGGTTACACTCGCATTTTAAAATGTGGTTTCCGTACTGGTGATAAAGCGCCTATGGCTTATATTGAATTAGTAGACCGTCCAGCAGTTGAAGAAGTTGCTGAAGAAGTTGAAGAATTAGCAGAAGCTTAAATATTTGTTTAAGCGTCGCTTTATATGAAGTAAAAACCGAGCCAAGGCTCGGTTTTTTGTTTCTTGACGTTCGCATTAATACCCCGTATAAAATAACTTACCATTTTTCTTTTAGCTTATACCTATTGCTCAATTATGTAGCGCTTTTGGTATCATTATTTGAGTTAGTATTTATGTCATCACGTAACCCTATTATTGCTGTCACTGGTTCCTCAGGTGCTGGTACTTCAACCACAACAGCTGCCTTTGAACATATGTTTCGAAGCTTGAATATTAATTCAGTTAAAGTCGAAGGCGACAGTTTTCACCGCTTTTCACGCCCAGAAATGGATTTAGAAAAGAGAAAAGCGAAAGAAACGCATACCAACATTAGTTATTTTGGTGACTTAGCCAATGACTTTGGCGCACTTGAAAAGTTATTTTGTCGTTACGGCGAAACAGGGCGTGGCATGATGCGTCGTTACCTTCATACCTTTGATGAAGCAGTGCCTTATAATCAAATGCCTGGCACTTTCACGCCTTGGGAAGAGCTTGGTGAGGGAACAGATCTTTTATATTACGAGGGGCTCCACGGTGCGGTTGTCACCCCAGAGAATAATGTGGCTAAACATGTAGATTTACTTATTGGCATGGTACCTATTGTCAATTTAGAATGGATTCAAAAAATTGTCCGTGATACAAAAAAACGAGGCCACAGCCGCGAAGCGGTTACAGCAAGTATTGTACGCAGCATGGAAGATTATATTTCTTTTATCACACCGCAATTTTCTCGTACTCATATTAATTTTCAACGGGTACCTACGGTTGATACTTCAAACCCTTTTAGCGCCAAGGGCATTCCAAGCTTAGATGAAAGCTTTGTTGTTATCCGCTTTCGTGAAGTTAAAAATGTAGATTTTCAATACTACTTACGCATGATTGAAGGTTCATTTATGTCTAGAGTTAACACCTTAGTGGTGCCAGGTGGCAAAATGGGCTTTGCCATGGAATTAATATTAACTCCGCTGATTCACGATTTAATGGAGCGAAAAAGACATGCGAATAAGCAGCTTGACTGGATGAGTGGCCTTTAAGTCATCAAATAAGCTTGCCGCTGGTAAATGAATATTTTTAGTGTGTTAGACACTTGCGGTAAGGATCTCTTCTTTTTTGCGGATTATTGCTGGTATTACTTCCTTTTTCTTCTGGCTTTCGTGTGCTTTTTCACCTTTTTATTAGTTTGTTTTTTTTCCTGCTGAGGGGGTGTTGAAAATTCTTTATGAAAAGGCTGCGCTGTGATAACAGGAATCACTTGTCCTAGGTTATTTTCAATAATAGTTAGTTGCCTTACATCATTTTCTACCACAAATGAAATGGCGATGCCGGTTTTCCCAGCACGTGCGGTTCGGCCTATTCGGTGAATATAATTTCTTGGATCTTCAGGCAAATTATAATTTATGACTAAGCTAATATTGTCTACATCAATGCCGCGAGCAGCAACATCTGTCGCTACTAACACCCGTAATGTAGTCCCTTTAAAGTTTTGTAACGCTTCTTCCCTAGCGGCTTGGGTTTTATTACTGTGCAGGCTAGCAGCGCTAATTGATTCTTGCTCGAGTGCTTTAACAATAATATCAGCGCCATATTTTGTTTTACAAAAAATCAGCACTTTTTCATAGTCAGGCTTCTCTAGCATGTTAAACAGTAACGGAAGTTTGTTGGCTTTTTCAAGCTGACAGACGAACTGTTCAACCAAGGTAGTCGTGACGGTTTGCGCCTCAATTTGCACTTTCTTGGGATATGTTAGTATCGCTTGGGCAAGTTTTTCTATTTGTGCAGGCATGGTTGCTGAAAATAAAAGGGTTTGTCGGCTTTTAGATAATGTCGCTATGATGGTTTGTACATCGTTAAAAAAGCCCATATCGAGCATGGTATCAGCTTCATCTAAAACAAATACCTCTACTGAACTAAGGTTTATATCACCTGTTTCAATTAAATCTAATAACCGACCTGGGGTCGCCACTAAAATATCAAGCCCTTGGGCAATTGCATCTACTTGGCTTTGTCTCCCTACACCGCCGTAAACCACTTTAGTTTTAAGTGCTAACCCGTCAGCGTAGTCATCAATATTTTGCATTATTTGCGCAGCAAGCTCACGTGTGGGAGTGAGTATAAGCGAACGTGTGCTCTTCGCTTTTATGGCTATTTTATTTTGAGCAAAATTATTAATAATTGGTAATGAGAAGGCCGCCGTTTTACCGGTGCCAGTTTGTGCTATTCCCAGAAGGTCATGACCATTAATCAGTGCGGGAATACATGCCTTTTGGATCGGTGTAGGGACTTTATAGCCTCTCAGTGCAAGGCGATCAATAATTGATGCCAAAAGTGGGAAAATAGTAAATGCTGACATGTCGTCTCGGTA
The DNA here is from genome assembly GCF_056238625.1 of Colwellia sp. F1. NCBI lineage: Bacteria > Pseudomonadati > Pseudomonadota > Gammaproteobacteria > Alteromonadales > Colwelliaceae > Colwellia > Colwellia sp. F1. Next base: position 199,080 of record NZ_JBWDLI010000005.1, on the reverse strand, counting down.
TGGTGTATGCGATAGACTGTCATTGTAACAGAAAGCTCACCGTGAAAGCTTTACTATCTTTAGAGTAAACTCAACACGATAGTGTCTGACCAAGCAGTTGGCCTTATTTGAATGCAAAAATGTTGACTTCCTCGTTGATAAATAGCGCCTTAGCTGGAGTTGCAGCAAGGGGGGGGGTTAGCAAGGGGCTTTCGTACTGCCTTGGGTTAACCAGAAGGCAAAGTTTTTTCTGTGGCATTTTTCGTGCTCATTTGGTTAAGTACTAAAGCCGCTAAAATAATCCCAGCGCCAATACTTAGCCTGACAATGTCGGCTTCAGTATTCCATATTAGTACATTCACCAGGATACCTGCTGGTATTAGCACATTGTTCATTGCTGCTAATGCGCCAACATTAACTAAGGTTGCGCCTTTGTTCCAGCCAAAATATCCTAAGCCCGAAGCAATAATACCTAAGTAAATAAGCACAGCCCATTGAGTGGGGGTATTTGGTAACTGATTTGTGTTGCCAAATAAAATATAACAGACGGTTGCGACGATTAATGCACCAATAAAAAACCAGCCAAATACTGTTTTATGATCTAACTTACTGTCAGTCATTAAGTGTTTGTAAGTCACTTGTCCTGTGGCAAAGCAAATATTGGCAGCTTGTACTAACACTAAGCCCATGACAAAATTGCTATTAATACTTTCATAGCGAATCGCTAGCGCACCAGCAACAGCGATAATGGCGATTAGCAAAAAGCGTGGATTAAAATACTTTTCAAGTGCGTCGTTTAGCAGGGTGATGTAAATAGGTGTCAATATTGTAAACAAGAGCACTTCGGGTACTGTTATGTATAAAAAGGCGTGATAGTAAAAACTGTACATGGCGCCAAGTTGTATCGCACCAATAAGCATAAGCTTTATTGCTAAGGGTTTAGGTGTTTTTTTAAATTTTAAAAAGGGTAAAAAAACCAAGGTTGCCAGTGCAATACGTAGCAAAACGCTAAACCACGCATCAACTTGGCCTGCTAAATAAACCCCAATTAAACTAAATGAAAAGGCCCAAAGCAGGGTCACCGTAAATAAATAGCCCATAAATATTATCGTTAATTAACTTATGACGATAGTTTATCTTTTATAACCAATAAAATCTCTCCTGCGAGCTTTTTAATTCGGATTTGTCGGTTATTATATCCCCATTACCTCGGCATCAAACTTAGTACCTTTGTTAAAATTATGTTGCAAAATCAACTGGTTGACGAGTTGTTTTTGTCAGTTCTTTTTACAGATTCAAGTGATAAATACCAATAAAATAAAATATCAAATTGAAATTGCTTACTATTTTAGGTTTGGTGTGATTTTTGCTTTAAAGTTCATAGATGACTATTTTTACTATTAACTCCCAAGTTTAGGATTACAATGAATACAAAAAAGCAGTATAAACTTTTACAAACGACGCTCGCCACATTACTGATCGGGTTTATGACGATTGGTTCGGCATCCGCTACCCTGATGAACTTTGATATTTCAATGGTGGTAGACAACGACTTTGCTGTATTTAGTGGAAATAGTACTAGTATTAATCATCTTATGTATCAAAACAATGATACGTGGAATGAGCAGATTGCAAGCTTATCTACCCTCGATTTTACGTTGGCTGCCGGTGATGACAAATTTTATGTTTTGGCAATGGGCGGCGGTGGTCCACAAGAAAATATTAGTGGCTCAGTTAACGGTGTGAACATTACTTCATTATTCGTTTCAATGAGCTCTAATCTTGCGCCCGCTCTTACTGGTTACAATTTAAGTCATGTGGCAGCAGGCACATATAATACAACATTGTCAGATGTTCAAGCAGCGTTCTCTACCGTGACGTGGGGAGCACCTACACTTAATTCAACACAAACAGTGATTAAACGTTCTGGGTTTGGATCTGGCTTCACATTTAAAACAGGTGCAGCCCACTTGTTCAGTTTCGATGCAGCAGATGTAGGAATAGAAGTAAGTACAGTACCAGAGCCATCTACACTGGCTATTTTTGCTTTAGGTTTACTAGGGTTAGCATCACGTCGATTTAAGAAATAATATTAATTTAACTTATTTTACTAACCCTTTAAAAAACACCAATGGTAAAAATTGGGCTATTGAGTCAACTCAGAGCTACTATCGAAAAATAGTAGCTCTTTTTTCGTTATATCGAGCTATAAAATAAGGGCTTGAGTCAAAACTTTGAAAGTAAATAACGTCACTCCAATCAAACTAATGTACGATTACCGTTTTTCAATGAGTTATGAAAAACCAGTAAAGCCTCCTATAAAAGTGCCTAATAGGAGTGGTAATCATAACGAAATATGTCTTCTTAGATACGGAAACAACAGGCTTAGGTTCTCACAAAGGCAATCACCGAATTATCGACCTAGCCTGCACAGAATATGAAGATTCCACACCTAAAGGTAATCTCTTCAAACTCAAAAGTAATCTTGAAGGCAAAAAATCGAGCAAAGGCGCTTTTCGCGTTCACGGAATCCTAGGTGAAGAATTAGCCGGCTTGCCGACCTTCAAAGACACATTAATTTTTTAGATCGTCCCGTTACCAGTGCCAACAACGCAAAACGTTGGAATGCCTATGCAGGTTATAATCCTGAATGGATGGGAAATTAATTGAGACTACGCGCGTGTACTTTAACTATTGCATGAGCAACGAGCGCACAATTAATCAAAATTTCTCAGGTAATTATAAACCAACACCTTCAATTCCAGCGATACGACTTGGGTTAACTAGAAAAAGATTTACCGCAGAGGATATGTTGTCTTTTAGTCTTAACAAAATACTAATTGACGCGCTGTATCGTAACAAAACCAAACATAGTGAACAATCGACTTTGGCGTCAGGTTATTTTACAAAGGCACTGATCTTAAATCATAGAAAACCACTAACTTATTGTTTTTTATTAGACTTACCTAGTTGGCATACTGCATGCGGTATATCCGAAAAGTACTTGTTTATCGCTTTATTAAATACCTTCCAACCTCAATGGAAGTGATCAAAAGGAAACCTCAAATGACAAATAAATTTTTAAAAGGCGTATTGGCAAGTTTTGCTTTGGCTGTTAGTAATTTTGCTAATGCGGGGCTGATAGTCGATTTCGAAGACCTTACAACAAGAAATAATTTTGATAATTTAGGTATAAATGGAACTTACAATGGTTTTACTTGGGGTTATGGCTTGGGCGAAGGTGTAGCTAATAGAACATTTATATCAGCCTCTACTGGATGGGCTTCAGCAACAACAAGTAATACAGTAACAGGAGAGTCATTGGGGAATGTTAGCGGCTCTAGTTATGCTTGGACTTGGAATGCACCTCACAGCTTGTGGATAGACTTTGGCGAACTTAGAGACTTTACAAGTGGTTCCTTCTCTACTCTCGGTAGTGGTTATTCTTGGAACTCTTCTTCTATAACGCTATTTGGATATTCTGCTAGTGATGATTTACTTCACACTTCTGATACTTTAAATTTATCACATAGTTTTCAAACGTTAACTGCAAATTTTGAAGATATAAGATATTTAGAAATCAGAAGTAATATCAATGAGAGTTGGTTTAGTATCGACAACTTATCAATTGATAATAATACAGTAAATGAAGTACCTGAGCCTTCTACATTAGCTGTATTTGCTTTAGGTTTAATGGGGTTAGCTTCTCGTAAATTGAAGAAGCAAGCTTAACCTAAAAACAGAATTTATTATGAAAGCACTGATCATAGTGGTCAGTTTTTTTCGTTTTTATATATATGAAAATAATAAATTATAGTTAAGCCAAGCTAAATACTTTCAAAGCTCGTCAATAACTAGCCGAAAAATTTAACTAATCGTACATTTTTTAGTTGTTCTAACACTTTCTTAGGGTTCGTTTACTATTAAAAAATAAAGAAAAGTTTCTCTAAAAGTAGAAAGTCGCTTTGCTATTTCAACAACACGGCTCTAAGTTGACTCAATAGCCCAAGTGAAATTGGTGTTTTTTGACAAACAGCAAGAAAAGTAGAAGAATATTCAAGCTTTAACGTGTATCCTAGATAAACTAAGATTTTATTAAAAGGATTTTATGCTTACTTTTGCCATCATTACCTTAATCGGTCTTTTCATCTACCTTACTTACCAACAAAGTAATCAAAAGGATATTAGAAGCTTTCATCAAACAATAATTCGCGGGGTAAAAAAGCAAAATAAAATACAGCAACAAGTTCAGTATGACCATATTAAAGCCCTAGACCCTAGTTTTGATGAATATAAAATGGTTACGCGTGTTGAAGAGGCTTTTTATAAAATCAAACAAGCATGGTCTGAGCATGACATGTCTTCGGTAAGGGCCTTTATTACCGATGGTATTTTTCAACGTTATAGTATTCAATTTACAATTCAACAAAAACACCAGCGTCATCGAAAACTAGTCGATGTTGCTATCCATGATTGTGCGCTTGTTGGCATTGAAGCAGATAAATACTTTGAGACGTTACATTTTAAAATTTCTAGTCAAGCTCGCCATGTTACTCTGCACACTAATCCTAGTAGCAAGCAAAATAAACCAAAAAAACTCCCATCCCCTACTTACACTGTAGAATATTGGACTTATATTCGGTTACCAGGTGTTCAAACACGCTCTAAGCCGGGGTTACTAGAAGGTATTTGTCCTAATTGTGGTTCAACGTTATTGTTAAATAAATTTGAGCAATGCCAAGCGTGTGATTCGTTAGTGACTTCAGGCGAATATGATTGGATTTTAGCGAAAATAACAAAAGAAGAAGAATGGCGTTTTCAACATGCTAAACGGCAGGTCAGAGGTGTTGCTGCCTATCAGGTCGCTGACCCAGCATTTAACTTACCCGTTATTGAAGACAGGGTAAGTGTTATATTTTGGCGTTTACAAAAAGCTTGGTTAACACAAAGTGTTACCCCATTGCGTTCGGTGTCTGATGCTCATTATATTAATCATTTTGAAAAAAACGAGCTAAATGGCTTTTATTTTGACCATATTGATCTGGGCCTTTGTGAAGTAAGCAGTGTTGCCTTTGGTGGCAACATTGACGAGCGAGTAAACCATCAACTTCCGTTAGCCAAAAGTGCAGGTAAGAGTATACATAGCACAGTCCCTAACACCGACTACGACAAGGTATATATACTGGTAAAATGGAAAGCTATGAAAGTTTCTCTTACCAGCGGGGAAACCAATCCAGTAGGTTATTATGCGCATCATTTAACCTTGAGGAGAAAAAGCGGCGCTTTAAGCAGCAATAAACATGGGCTACATTCTCTTCATTGTAATCACTGTGGTGCGCCGCAAGCTGAACAGTCAATAGATTGTTGCCAATATTGCCAAATGCCATTTAATCAAGGTGAGCTAGACTGGGTGTTAACGGATTTTACACCCCATATTAATCGTATTGTTGAGTTAAAAGGGCAATCTTTTTCTCTTGAGGCAGGAAAAAACAAAGTTACAGATAAGGTATTTGACCCCATTTCATTGCTATCGGGTTTAGTACTAATACTGCTGGCAGATGGCCAAAGACATCCAAAAGAAATAACGTTATTAAATGAATTTGTCAAAAAACGTAGAATTCCGTCACGTGTACTAGATGAAATAATACTCGCTGCTGAAAATGGCGAACTAAAAATGTTAGCACCAGATGAGCCATTAGAAGCCTCTGCATGGTTAATAAAAATGATTGAAATGTGTTTAATAGACAATGAAATATCAGCCAAAGAGCATGAGTTGTTATTACTTTTTGGTAAAAAATTTAATATATTAGCGGTAGAAATAGATATGCGTATAAAAGAAACGCGTGCAAAATTATACCTTGAAGCTAAACAAACTTTAGCACAAGATATACACCCCTAAGTAACCGATAACAAGGTATAACAAGCGCCTGTTAAGCATTAGGATAAAAGATGAATATAATTGATCGAGTCAAATACGAAGGGCCGAATGATGTCTTTGCCTGGCGTTGGCCTCATGATGGTTTAGTGTGGGGAACGCAAGTTATTGTGAACCAAGCACAGCAAGCGGTATTTTATAAAAATGGCAAAGCGCTTGATGTTTTAGCACCAGGGCGTCATACCTTAAAAACCGCCAATATTCCACTGCTTGAGCATATTGTCAATATTCCTTTTGGTAATGAAACCCCTTTTGCCGCTGAAATTTACTTTGTTAATACAGCGGTAAATTTAGCGATGAAATGGGGAACCCAAGAGCCGATTCCTATTTTAGATCCTGTCTACAAGGTGTTTGTGCCTGTCAGAGCTTTTGGGCAATTTGGTATGCGAATTAATGATGCTAAAAAATTTGTGAGTGAGCTTGTAGGCACCGTTGACGCGTTTGATGCGGAACAAATATGTGATTACTTTCGTGGCCACTTAATGAGTCGTATAAAAGATTTTATCGCCGCTAAAATTGTTAATGATGGTATATCTGTGTTAACGATTAGTACGCAGTTAAATGAAATGTCTGCAGTACTAAAACAAGAGATTAGTGATGAATTTAATCGTTTTGGTATTGAGATTGTTAATTTTTATTTGAATTCTATTAATGTCCCACAAGACGATGAAAGTGTTATTAACTTAAAAGAAATGTTGGCTAAAAGAGCAGAGTTTGAACTTTATGGTGAGCACTACAATACTGTAAAAACATTCGATGTAGCCGAAAAAGCCGCTGCTAATGAAGCAGAAGGTAATGTTGCAGGTGCCGGTGTTGGCATGGGCGTTGGCATGGGTATTGGTCATCAAATGATGAACATGAGTGCTGATATGATGAGTAATACCGACACCCACCATAAAACAGTTTTCAACCAAGCTAGTCAAGCGAAGAATAGCTGTAGTAACTGCCAAAAATCATTACCTGAAAGGGCAAAGTTTTGCGCTGACTGTGGTGGGCAGGCGACTCGACAACAAAAGAATAAATTTTGTCTAGCTTGCGGGAAAGAAGTCGCCGCTTCCGAAAATTTTTGCGCCAACTGTGGCGTTAAACAGTGATAGGTGGCGTTATAGCCATCGATGGGGTATTCCTACGGGTAGATGACTCAAAAAAGTATAGTTCTTCGCCTGCATCCCTCTAGTAAGCATAGTCGTGACTAGTGATGGGGGACAATAAAAGTTGTATCGTTAAACTAAATTAAATAAAAGTAAAAAGCCAAAAAACACTATAGTTAATGGCTTTATAGCTAGTGCAATACTTTATAGAATTTTATTCACTTCACTGTCGAATAGGTTTTTGATCAGTGAAGCAAACTCTTTAATAAAACTTTTTTGTTGTTCTGTCGCTGGGTTATTTATTACCCCAGACAGCACTTCCTCTAAATCATAAACAATGGCATCGACTTCACGGATAATGGCATTACGTTGATTAAAAGTTAGTGCTTGGTTTTGACTACAAACAGTAATAATTTGCTCGCTCAATTCACCCTCAATAATAGCAATGACCGTTTCGGCACTGCTATCAGTGGTGTGTGTATTTTCGAACAAACTTAAATGCTCGGTTAAATACTCAATAAGATGAATGTAACCTTCATTATCTGTAACCATAATAATACTTAAATAACTTTTATTGTGATATTAGCACTCACTGTACAATTTTTTCATTGTATAAATCAACCATAACCCCATTGCAACGCTGAGTAGGGCATTAAACATTTAGCGCTGTGCTACCTTATTGACTAATACCACCCTACAGACGAGTATACACGGCATCGGCATAATGTGCTTATTAGCGGTTAAACCGCATTGGTACTTTCAAATATTTTGTCAGCGGAGGCTTCTACAAAACCGGTATAGAGCTCCCCGTTCGGTTTGGGATAACGTTTAGCGAACTCGTAGAAGCAGCTCGGAATTTCTAGGCTAGTATCACTAAATTTAACTAGCGCTTTATCGGCAAGTGTTGACGATTGCTCTAACATGACAGCTTTATTGCCTTTAACTTCACCGCCAGCGCTATTGAGCTTATAGCCAGCCTGCTTTAATGTGTCGTTCACGGCGGTAATGCAATCGTAGCCTTTAAGGTGGTTGATATTCACCGTAAAATGATTAGCTCGATAACCCCATGCAGCAAGCCAAGCAGCATATTCACTTTCTGCTAGTAGAGTTTGGTAGTCAGTTGCGCTAACCGTCCATGGACGGCCCGAGTATAAAAAATTTTCTTGGTCGCTGATATCTGCGGGTAACTGTTTAACCAGCGCATGAATAATAGTTTGTGTTGCCTCACTAAGCTCTTCAACGCGTAATTCACTGATAAAAACCTTAGGCATGGTCGAATCACTGTGTTCAAAATGTTTGGCAGTTAATTTTTTAGCCGCAAAGTTGTACTGGCCACACTCGGTATAACCCAGTGCGAGTAAGTGTTTGGCAAGTGTATTTAAATTAACCTTGTCGAGATTAAAAGTGCGGTAGGCAACATGATCGTTAATGATCTTTTCTCCCTTACCTAATAATTGGTAAATCGCTTCGGCTGAGGGCGTTACTGCAATATATTGCTGCCAGATATTATCAAAAAGTTGAGTTACTTGGGCTGTCATCATTACTTCCTTTACTTTATTTGTGTAAATATAAATTAAACGCTAAGTGGGTGACGATAGTTAAAAACTTATATCAGAACTTGAATAAAATCTTAAGAAAATAAGGTGATAACTGACGCTACCACCAAAATTATAGTTGGTCGATACTTTTAAAGAAGCAAGGGCGTACCCCATCTTCTCTTTTCTTGGCAAAAATATAAGTATCGTTAAGTTTCATTATAAAGTGCTTACTACAGTTTAATACCGGGGCTTAAGTTGGCCGGTAAACTTACTTTTTCTGCTTCAACGGAAGCAACAGGGTATGCACAGTAATCTGCCGCATAAAAAGCACTGGCTCTATGGTTACCACTGGCACCTATACCACCAAAAGGAGCAGCGCTGCTGGCACCGGTGATGGGTTTGTTCCAATTAACAATACCTGCTCTGATGCGCGTAAAAAAGTGATCATACAGTGCTGCACTATCACTTAACAAACCGGCAGATAAACCAAAACTCGTGTTATTACTTTCATCAATGGCTTCATCAAAGTCGCTATAGCGGTAAACTTTGAGTAACGGGCCAAAATACTCTTCATCTGGCACGTGTGCGACAATATCGGTTACATCGATAATGCCTGGAGACACAAAGCCGGTATTGGCGGTTAAATGTTTTAATTCAAGTAATGATGTTGCACCTAAATCAAGTAATTTTTGCTGCGCAGCAACTAAACCTAACGCCGCTTTTTCAGAAATCATAGCACCAAGGAAAGGTTGCTCATTATCATCGTAATAACCAATCGTTAATGCCTGAGTTGCTTCAATAAGTTTGCTTAGTATGGCATCACCTTGTTCTCCCTGTTCGATAAACAAACGGCGAGCACAAGTACAACGTTGGCCTGTGGTAACAAAAGCCGATTGAATAATATCGTGTACAACCGCGGTAATGTCACTAATATCTTTAACAATTAGTGGGTTGTTGCCCCCCATCTCTAAGGCTAAAATTTTACCCGGTTGGCCGCCAAATTGTTCATGCAGTAAATGGCCGGTAGTAGAGCTGCCGGTAAAGAATAGACCGTCAATCATCTTGTTATTTGCTAATGCTTTACCTGTTTCTACTTCCCCTTGTACTAGGTTAATAACTCCAGCAGGTAGGCCAGCTGCCTGCCAAATTTTTAGCACCTCTTCAGCAACTTTTGGTGTTAATTCACTTGGTTTAAATACCACAGTATTTCCGGCAATAAGCGCAGGTACAATATGGCCATTAGGCAAGTGACCTGGAAAGTTATAAGGGCCAAATACCGCGACTACGCCATGAGGTTTATGGCGAATCAAGGCTTTAGCACCCGGCATCGGGTTTTCCACTGTGCCAGTGCGTTCATGGTAAGCGTTAAGAGAAATATTGATTTTGCCTACCATGGCAGCTACTTCCCCTAAGGTTTCCCAACGCGGCTTGCCAGTTTCTAAGGCAATAGTATTAGCGAGCGCTGTTTTGTTTTCATCCAGTAGCTCAGCAAACTGAGTGACAAGACGAACGCGGTCATCAAAACTGGTGACAGACCAAGTTTCAAATGCCTTGCGAGCACTGCTAATGGCTGCGTCAACCTGGGCAGGAGACGCGGTTTTACCTTGCCAGACAACTTCATTTTTGGCCGGGTTTAGTGAGGCGAAATCATGGCCTAAACCCGCTTGCCATTGACCATTAATAAATTGAACATTTGACATGTTTTTTCCTATTTTTAATTAGCTACTAATTACGTAATAGACGAATCCAATCACCTTTATCTACTTGTAATGCTTGCGCAATGCTACTGGTGATGACAACTTGGTTGGCTATTTCGCGTAGTATTAAGGTAACTTGTGCTGCTCTAAAGTTTTCAATTTCAGTGTTGCAAATAATATACTTTTGGTTGCTTTCTTCACCGTAGTTGTCATCAATAAGTACTTTATACTTTTTACTCTCACGTACTGCTTTTATTTGATTACGCTCCGCCTCAACCGTAGGACCAGCATCAAAAATGTCAACATAGCCACGACGAGAAAAACCCTCGGCTTCGAGTAGTCGTAAAGCAGGCACTGTGTTGCTGTGTACTTTATTAATCACTTTTTGTGCGGCTTTACTGAGTAGGTTGACATAAATAGGGTACTTGGGCATTAACTCAGCAATAAAGCCTTTGTTGCCAATCCCTGTTAAGTAGTCTGCCTGGGTAAATTCAATCGACAAAAAGTGTGCTTCAAGCCATTCATAAAATGGCGATTTACCGTTTTCGTCGCTAACACCTCGCATTTCAGCAATAACACAATCTGAAAAGCGCTCAGGGTGCTCAGCCATAAACAAAAAACGGCAGCGGGAAAGAAACTTGCCGTTATTATTTTCTCTATGACTTGCTTGCAAAAATAACGAGCATATTTCAGTGGCGCCAGAATAATCATTACACAGTGACAGTGTTTCAACGGTATTATGAATGCCTAGCTCACGAGAATTATGTACCACCTTACCTAAATGATAGTGATAAAAAGCATTATCTAAACCGACGGCGGCTTCTATGCCCGCTGTGCCAACCACTTGGCCCGTGTCGGTATCTTCCATCACAAACAAGTAGCCTTGATTGTCTGCTTGCGTTACTTGCGCTTTAAAAGACGCTTCTGAATGAGCGATTCGCTGTTTTAAAATGCTTTCATTGACAGGTAACGAGGTAAAGCCATAACCAGACTCAACGGCGATGCGGTATAAGTCGTTATAATCAGTCATTTTAATAGGGCGGATGATAACCATAAGTCATTCTCGAAGGTTAAAAGAAGCTTGCTAGCAGCACAGCAGATAGCAAGCGTCGTATTTAGGAGTTAGTATTTAAGTGATTGTTTTAGCTAGTATTTGTCGTTGACCTTGAAACTCACTTAAGCAATGACCTTAGCGACTGCTTTTTCAAAGCGGGCTAAACCATCAATTATATCTGCGTCAGGAATAATTAATGACGGCGCAAAACGTATAATGTTCGCCCCAGCAACTAATGTCATTAAACCTTGGTCCATAGCAGCGACTAAAAAGTCTTTTGCTTTGCCTTGGTATTTCTCATTTAAAACAGCACCAATTAATAAGCCTTTGCCACGAATTTCTGAAAAAACATCATATTTCACATTAATAGCCTGTAAACCATCAACCAATAATTGTGCTTTGGTTGTTACTCCACTCAGTACTTCGGGTGTGTTAATAATATCTATGACAGCTTCACCAACAGCACAGGCTAATGGGTTACCACCATAGGTGCTGCCATGCGTACCTACTTTTAGATGCTTTGCAATTTCAGTGGTTGTTAACATAGCGGCAATGGGGAAGCCACCGCCTAAACCTTTCGCAGAAGTTAAAATATCAGGCGTTACTCCTAAATCCATATAAGCGTATAGCGAGCCTAAACGCCCAGCACCGGTTTGCACTTCATCGAAAATCAATAAGGCATTGTGCTCATCACATAATTGACGAACACCTTTAATAAACTCAGGTGTGGGTGATACAACACCGCCTTCACCTTGAAGTGGTTCAATCATTATTGCGCAAGTTTTATCTGAAATAAGCGCTTTTACACTGTCTAAATTATTATATTCTGCGTGAACAATATCAGCAGGTTTTGGTCCAAAACCATCAGAGTATGCTGCTTGACCACCCACAGTGACGGTAAAAAAAGTTCGTCCGTGGAAGCCTTGGTTAAAAGCAATTATTTGTGTTTTATCATTGCCGTATAGGTCGATAGCCCAGCGGCGTGCTAGTTTTAATGCCGCCTCGTTTGATTCCGCACCTGAATTTGCAAAATATACTTTCTCTGCAAAGGTGTTATCGATTAACTTTTTCGCTAAACGTAATGCTGGCTCGTTGGTCATAACATTCGATAAATGCCAAATCTTTTCGCTTTGTTTTTGCACTGCTGCAACGAGCGCAGGGTGACAATGACCTAAACAATTTACTGCGATACCACCTGCAAAATCAACATACTCATTATCTTGTTGATCCCACACTCGAGAGCCTTGACCGCGAACGGGGATAACCGCTGAAGGTGCATAGTTAGGTACCATTACCTCATCAAATAACTCACGATTTACAGAAAACTGCTCAGACATTTTAAATTCCTCAAAATTAGATGGTTATGTTTGTTTTTTCTCATACATTTTCAGTATATAACTTTATAAATATTTATCGCTATAGCTAAAGCAACTTAATTTGTTGGTACGAGATTAGCCGCGTGAAAAGTTAATTTATTTTTTACCTAGATGTGTAAAAACAGAAGATTAGTATGACAGGAAAAATGAATGCTGTCTTGTTAGATCTGGCTGTAAGTCATTAAAAATAAAGGGATGTCTTTTTTTATTCATATATAATGAATATTTATAGCCATGAAATAAAATGCGAAAAAGTGCGTTTTGTTTGTTATGGCGTGCTGACTTACACAAAGTGAATGCGAGGGTACTTTAATAAATAATCAAAAAAAATTTACTGATAATAAGGATCGCTAGCTAAATTTTAGCTTAATATGGTCAATATCGGTTTTTCTCAGTAATAAAATTTCCGCTTTGGTTAAATTTGCCGACTCAAATAAAGCTATGCTTTGCTCACTATCGATCAAATTATTTTTAGCAAGGTTACGGTAACAAAGGTAGGCTTTGGCTTTAGTGACAAGTTGTGCGATAGGGCACATCTTTTCAACCTTGTCAGTGAAAGCTAAATCAAACATTGCTGGCGTTATCGGTAAGCGGTCAAAGTTCATTAGCTCAATTAATTCTGCCGACAATTGACTACTGCGTAAAACAAGCTGCTCAAGTAGCAGCTCAGGTGGGTTTTCTATTTTAACTAAAATATCATGTAAGCGTTTATCTTTCTTGTCAAAAGCTACACGAAGTTCATCTTTGTACATTTGGTTGTAGGTAGTTAAGTAGCACCGTGTAATAGCAAGATTACCGATATTAGACAACATACCTGTGGTAAATGCTGCATAGCGATCAACTCCAGCATGCTCAGCAAGAGTATTTGCCGCTAATGCGATAGATAAGCTATCGTTCCATAATTTTCGCTTCATTAAGTTAAAAGGCGCGGTGCTAATAGGTAACCAATGTTTAAGAATAAAAGTAGGCATCACCAACTTTAAATTGTCTAACCCTATGTAGCTCAGCGCAAGGCTAGCATCATTAACCTGTACGTCGGCGCGTTTTCTATATTGGGGTTTGTTGACTAAAGCGACTAAGTCTCTAGCAAGCCAAGAAAGTGAAGTAGCTAATGGTTTTATTTTATTGACTGAGGTTGCGCGCAAAGCCAGTAGCTCTAAAATGGTTGGAGCAACTTCGTCAATACTTAAAATATCGTTATACAAATAAGCTTTGTTATCAAAGTTTTTATTGACCTGTTCATTAACGCGGGCGAAGAATGTAGCCATGACTTGTTGGCGAAAATGCTCTTCACCATGGGCTGCTACAATTTTTTCTTGTCGTGCTTTAACCTCAACAGATAATAACTCTCTACGGCTATTGTGTTGCTCACCACCTTGAAAGTTGACCAAATTAATTTTGCCATGACGCTGCTCAGCAAAACTTTTACTGATAGACAAGCTAATCGCTTGTTGGTAAATGTTAGATATTTTGTCATTATGATCAAAGAATTGCATAGAGTCTTATGTTTATATTGTCATTGGCTTGTTATTAAAAAGCACGGTGTAAATAATTATACAAAGTGAGTAATCACTTAGATTAATGGGTAATAGTGTTCTTGCTGTAGGTTGCAACGTATGATTTAGGCAGCGCTAACCTGTTTTGAATTGTTATCTTACCTTATTTTCAGGTTTTGCAGGATACATAGTTAAAAAGTTTTTCAAAAGTGCTTGGCCTTGCTCAGTTAATACCGACTCAGGGTGAAATTGCACGCTGCAAACCGCAAGCGTTTTGTGTTGCAAAGCCATAATTTCTTCTTGTTTGCCTTGTGCATCAAGACTCCAAGCGGTAACAACAAGCTCACTTGGTAAAGAAGCTTGTTCAACGATAAGTGAATGGTAGCGAGTTACCTGTAAAGCCGGTTTTATTTGGGTAAATAACCCCGTGCCGTTATGTTCTATAACACTGGTTTTGCCATGCATTAACTTTTTGGCTTTTATGATATTAGCACCATAATGTTGGGCAATGCACTGATGCCCTAAACAAACACCAAGTAAGGGAACTTTTCCCGCAAAGTTTTCAACGACAGCGAGCGATATTCCTGCATTATTGGGGTCACAAGGTCCCGGTGATATCACTAAATAATCAGGATTAAGTTGAATGATGTCATCTGTGCTAATTTCATCGTGACGAAACACCTTTACTTCTTGGCCTAATGCTTGAAAGTAATGGACTAAATTAAAGGTAAATGAGTCGTAGTTGTCGATCATTAATAACAAAATTGATAAGCCTAACCAAGAAAAAACGAGGCTATTCTAATAGTTTTGAGTCGAAGTTGGAAGTGAGAAAGTCACGCTAAGTAATGTAATAGTTTGGAGGGTATTCATACCCGCGGTAAAAAAGTGAGGCTATTAGTATTATGATAAAGCCTCACTTAGTACTGCCTGTTTAGAGTTGTTATACCATTTAAGGCATTCGATCTTAGTTAAAATTTAGCGGCAAGCTGCAGCCACAGTTTGTTTGTGTCGGTTGTATATTCGTCTGCACTATAAGCGGCAAATTTAGCTAAAACTGCATAGTTTTGGCTTACTTGATAATTAGCCACTAAATCGAGCTCATTACCGTAATCAATGCCGTTTACATCAGAGGTTAAATTATGAAAGGTCGCTGCAAGCTTAACACCAGAAACAGCGCCTTTAACGGTGACATAAATATCTTCAACACCATCACCTGGGGTGCCTAAAAACTTATCAGCCCAACCTTGAAACTTGTGCTTGGTCGCCAGTGGTGTATTAAAAGCGACACCATTATCACTGCCTAGTAACTCATAACCTGCTAACACAGTAACAGCGCCTAAGGTAGATCCTACTTCAGCATTTAAATAAGTTGCGGTATAGCTATTGGGATTGTCACCATAATCACGTTGGCTTGCTGCGCTTGCGTTTACAATAACAGCGCCAAATTTGCCATTGTATAACGCGCCATAAGTACTGCTGGAATTTGTTATCGCATGATTAAAGTCTAACATGTAGGCAAATGCACTAATCTTGTGTTGTTTGTTTACTGTGTAGCCAAAATTAGCTAGGTGGAAATCGCCAGTATCATTTTTACCAACAATATTGTTGACATTATTAAGGTAACTGTAATCTATAGCCACGGCGTTTTTTTGGTATTGTATACGTACACCGTCGTAAGTTTGTTCGTTTTGACGCCAGCCAACACCGCCAACAAAACGTTGATTATTATGTAAAATACCTTGTCGGCCAACAATAACACTCAAGCCATCATTGGCATATTTTATATAGCCTTGGTTTACGTCAGTACCCGTAGGGTCGGCAACAACCGGGTAATGAGACTTGCCATTGGTGGTATTATTGTAATCTTCTATCAAGGCGCTAACGTTATCGACTTCTAGCCCAAGAGAAAAGTTATGGTAGTTCCCTGTGTTAATGCTAAGGCGACTTTTTAGTGTTAATGCACTGGCGTTATTGTCTATGCCGTCTTGATCAACCGCTTCATAGCGAGCACGAAGTGATAAGTCTACTTTACTGGCCGTTAAGGCTGTTGTAACCCCTTGACTATGGCTTGAGCTGTCGGCAAAAACAGCGGGCGTTGCTAGAATGGCAGCAGTAAGTAACGAGAGGGTGCATCGATTAATATGTGTTATCTTCATGGTAATATTCCAGTTTTATATTTTAGTAAAAATAGGTACAAGTACTATTTAGTTATTGTTCATTATATTGAGTACTTACTAGGGACAATTTTGTCACTCTGCTTGACTTGAAAACTTGATTCTAATCAAGTTATAAGAGCTACTTATTTAATAGCAGCGCTATGTTGACTTACGTCAAGGTTTGACGGTATTTTTCTAGGTTTCATGCGTCTACACCACTAGCTGTGTTTAATAACAACATCACTTATGGCTAGTGTCGAACAGCATAAAATATAGCCGGCTTGTTTTTCTTGCTCGGTTAAACCGCCGGTATCATCGGTTGATACCGGTCTTACTTCACCACTCATCAGCTTGGCCTTACAGCGACCACACATGCCTGCTCGGCAAGAATAAGGTAAAATTAAGCCAGCGTCTTCGCCGTTTTCTAGCAATGTTTTTGCTTTATCCTTGGTTCGTGGTGTCGAAGTTGAAATCCGGCAGCTTTTTTGCCACTTTTCAAAAGTAATGGTTAGCGTTTTATTTGTTGATGAAACCATAATATCCTTAGCTAATGTTGATTGTGTTTGGCTGTGTTTTTCTTATGTCAGCTGTCAATTATACGGAATAAGTTACTATTATGTTCAGTAGCCGATCATAAACCCTGTCTTTTATATTACTTCTTTTCATTCGCTGATGTTTTTATTTGTTATAAGTTGATACGGTATATAGTATAAGGTAAATAATATTCCCCCTTATTTCAGTATTTTTTCTTATTTATGACAAATAAAACTCAACACTTACATATTCTTGGTATTTGCGGCACCTTTATGGGTGGTATTGCAGCATTAGCGAAAGAGCTTGGTTTTCGTGTCACAGGGTGTGATGCCCAAGTTTATCCGCCTATGAGTACACAGTTAGAGCAACTGGGTATTGAATTAATGCAAGGGTATACCACAGAGCACTTCACTGATGAACCAGATTTAGTGATTGTTGGTAATGCGATGTCTCGTGGCAATGTGATGGTGGAATACATGCTTGATCGTAATATTCCTTATGTTTCAGGCCCGCAATGGTTGCTAGACAATGTATTGAAGAACTGCTGGGTGCTTGCTGTATCAGGCACACATGGAAAAACTACCACCAGCAGTATGCTCACGTGGATTTTAGAATATGCGCAATTATCACCCGGTTTTTTAATCGGTGGAGTACCACAGAACTTTGATTGTTCAGCGCGCCTAGGCAATGCCCCTTTCTTTGTTATTGAAGCCGATGAGTACGACACAGCATTTTTTGATAAACGCTCGAAGTTTGTTCACTACCGCCCTAGAACCTTGGTGATTAATAACTTAGAGTTTGATCATGGTGATATATTTGATGATCTGTCCGACATTCAACGACAATTTCACCACCTTATTCGCATGGTGCCTAGTAATGGTTTAATTTTATCGCCACAAAATGAAACCGCGATAAACGAAACCCTGGCCATGGGATGCTGGACGCCAACAGAGCAAAGTGTCAGCACACAAGGTTGGCAAGCCAAGAAAACAGTGGCTGATGGTAGCGAGTTTATCGTCACTTTTAAGGGGGTAGTACAAGGCACAGTGACGTGGGGATTAATTGGCGATTTTAATATTGATAATGCATTAATGGCGATAGCGGCAGCACGCCATGCTGGTGTTCCTAGCCACATTGCTATTGAAGCATTAGGCGAGTTTATTAATACTAAACGCCGGTTAGAATTACGCGGTAGCGTTAATCAGGTCAAGGTTTATGATGACTTTGCTCATCACCCGACCGCTATTGCTAAAACGTTAGCAGGTGTTAGAGCACAGGTTGATAGCAATAAAATGCAAGGTCGAGTAATTGCGGTATTAGAGCCTCGTTCAAACACGATGAAGTCGGGTGTACATAAAGACACCTTGCCGCAGTCTTTAGTGCAAGCCGATCAAGTGTTTATTTTTCAAGACAAAGCACTTAAATGGTCGGTTAGTGATTTAATTGCTAATTGCCAGCAACCTTGTATTGTCGAAGAAGATATTAACCAGCTAGTCGCTAAAATTACCGACTATGCACAGCCTGGTGACAGTATTGTGGTAATGAGCAACGGCTCATTTGGTGCCATTCATGAGAAATTACTCAAAGCTTTAGCCTAAAAAATAGGTAACGAAACGACCTCCCTCAGTATAATATTTGTTTCGCATACATAGTGACTACCAACACAGTGACTATTAATACGGTTACTAGCAACATGGTGACTAGTCATTTAACAATTATCATTTAGTGCTTGATTGTATTATATTGTATGCAATCAAGCGTTGCTTGAACACTCTCTTATGCTCAGCCGCTTAGCTAACTACCTTGTTAGGCGTTTAGGCCTATAAAAAACTC
Source organism: Colwellia sp. F1 (assembly GCF_056238625.1). Classification (NCBI taxonomy): domain Bacteria; kingdom Pseudomonadati; phylum Pseudomonadota; class Gammaproteobacteria; order Alteromonadales; family Colwelliaceae; genus Colwellia; species Colwellia sp. F1. Next base: position 180,391 of record NZ_JBWDLI010000005.1, on the reverse strand, counting down.
AACAAAAGGGCTGTAATATGTACCAATATTTACAGAAAATTATTATTGTTGGCATAGCGTTAACAATGTCAATAATAATCGTCAGTGCTAATGCACAAACTATAGAGTCAACCGACAAAAAGGCCACATGGTCAGTAAACGCTCCTCAAGGTCAATTTGAAAATGTCCCGATAGATGTCACCTCAGGTACCTGGATGAATCTTGATGTCAGCCCAGACGGCAAAACCGTAGTGTTTGACCTGTTGGGTGATATTTATACCATGCCAATAACGGGTGGCGCAGCAACCCCTTTAATGACAGATATAGCATGGCAAATGCAGCCACGCTTTAGTCCTAACGGCAAGTACATCGCATTTACGTCAGATGAAGATGGTGGCGATAATCTATGGATCATGAATCGTGATGGCAGTAATAAAAAAGCCGTTTCAACCGAGCAATTTCGCTTACTAAATAGTCCAGCATGGTCTCCAGACGGTAATTATTTAATTGCGCGTAAACATTACTCAAGCACACGCTCTTTGGGTGCAGGTGAAGTATGGCTTTATCATAAAACGGGTGGCAGCGGCGTTATGCTGACCAAAAGGCCAAATGAGCAAAAAGACTTAGGAGAACCTGCTTATTCTGCTGATGGTAAGTATGTTTATTTTTCTCAAGATGCAACACCAGGCAAAACCTTTCATTACTCAAAAGACTCAGTCAAAGGTATCTATAAAATAAAGCGTTTGGCGCTAGCAACAGGTGAAATTACCACCATTATCAGTGGGAAAGGCGGCGCCATTCGCCCAACGCCTTCACCAGACGGTAAATATATTGCCTTTATTAGCCGTGACGATTTTTCATCTGATCTCTATCTCTATAATTTAGCCAGCGGCAAAAAAACGAAAGTTTATGAAAATTTAGAGCGCGACTTACAAGAAACTTGGGCAATTCATGGGGTTTACCCTAATATGGCATGGACACCAAACAGTGATAGTTTAGTTTTTTGGAGCGGGGGAAAAATTAATCGTTTAAATATAGCCACTAAAAAATCATCAGTGATTGATTTTCATGTTAAAACCATTAAAAAGATCCAATCAGCGCTGCAATTTACGCAAACGCTACCCCAAGATAATTTTACCGTGAAAATGCTACGTGATGTTGAAATATCGCCAGATGGTAAAAAAGTTGTTTTTGAATCCATGGGGCATATTTACACACGCAGTATTGATAATGGTAAAGCTCAAGGTAAGCCTAAACGATTAACCAAACAAAAAGATCACTTTGAATTAAACCCAAGCTTTTCTCGTGACGGCAAAAAAATAGTTTATGCAACTTGGCATGATGAAAAACAAGGACAAATTCGCGTCATTTCAAGCCGAGGTGGTAAAAGCAAAGCGTTATTAACCACACCAGGGAAATATATAGAGCCCACGTTTTCACCAGACGGTAAAACGGTTGTGTATCGTAAAGTCGCTGGCGGTTATATTACTAAACCAACGTGGGATCTAGCTACTGGTATTTATGCGGTAACTGCTAAAGGTGAGCGTAAAGGAAGTCAAGCGACCTTAATTACCACAAAAGGAGAGAAACCACATTTTGGTAGCCGTAATGATACACTTTATTTAGTACGAGACATGGGATCAAAGCCAAAGCTAGCAGCGATAAATATTGACGGTGCAAATGAAAAAATACTATATCAAGGAGAGTTTGCCACTGAGTATAGCGTATCACCTAATGGGCAATATCTCGCCTTTGCTGAACGATTTAAAGTGTTTGTAACGCCATTTGTAGAACGAGGTGATGTAATAACGATTGGGCCAAAAGGCGACAACCTGCCCGTTAAGCAACTATCAGTTCGTGCAGGGGAAGGGCTGAGTTGGCATGGCGACTCAAGCCAATTGTACTGGAGCTTAGGAGCTGATTTATACCAAGTAGATATTACTGACTTATTCGCCCTAGCACAGGGTGATAATAGCGGTACTGCGCTTGATCAACCATTAAGCCATACCGACCAAACTAAAATAATACAAACGTACCTAGGTTATAAAAGTAGTCTTGATAAACCATCGGGTTTAATTGCTTTTGTTGGGGGTAAAATAATCACCATGGAAAATGATCAAGTGATTGAAAATGGTGTTGTGTTAGTTGAAGACAATACCATTAAAGCCATAGGAACAAAAAATAAGGTTAGTATACCTGCGGCTGCACTTGTTATAGATATAACGGGTAAAAGTATTATGCCTGGATTAATTGATGCGCACGCCCATGGTCCACAAGGCAGCAACCAAATTATTCCACAGCAAAACTGGAAAAACTATGCCGGCTTAGCGTTAGGTGTTACCAGTATCCATGATCCATCTAATAACACCAATGAATTTTTTGCTGCCAGCGAAATGCAAAAAGCAGGAAAAATTGTGGCAGCGCGTTTGTTTTCAACAGGCAAAATTCTTTATGGCGCGAATGCCGCAGGTTACACTGCGCATGTAGACAGTTTAGAAGATGCCAAATTTCATGTAGAACGCTTGAAAAAAGCAGGCGCTTTTAGTGTGAAAAGTTACAATCAACCTAGACGAAACCAACGTCAACAATTTATTCAAGCAGCACGTGAATTGAATATGTTGGTTGTGCCTGAAGGCGGCTCTTTATTACAACACAATTTAACTATGCTAGTTGATGGCCATACAACTTTAGAGCACTCAATTCCTGTTGCGAATGTTTACGACGACATAAAGCAGTTATGGTCAGCTTCCGACATGGCATATACACCTACCTTAGTGGTTGCTTATGGGGGTATTTGGGGCGAAAACTATTGGTATGATCAAACCGATGTTTGGTTACATCCACGCTTAAGCAAATATGTACCCAGCGAATTTTTACAACCTAGATCTATGCGCAGACCTAAAGCGCCCTTGCATCATTATAACCATTTTAATGTCGCCAAAGGTGCTAAAGAATTACAAGATTTAGGCATTAAAGTGAATGCGGGTGGTCATGGGCAACGTGAAGGTTTAGCGATGCACTGGGAAATGTGGATGATGGCGCAAGGCGGAATGACACCATTACAAGCCTTAAAAACAGCGACTATTGCACCAGCACAAACCTTAGGATTAGCTGAACAACTGGGCTCAATTAAAGTGGGTAAATTAGCAGACTTAATTGTTGTTGAAGGTGACATTAGCCAAGACATACGTCATAGCGATAAAGTGACTTACACTATGATTAACGGTCGTTTATATAATGCACACACCATGGATGAAATAGGGCACTATGATAATAAACGCGCTAAATTTTACTTTGAACACGAGTAACTAAGCAGTACAAAAGCAAAAAAATAAAAACTTAGGCTAGCTTTAGCCTAAGCTCCTTGATTATAGCGACTTAGTGGGAGTCATGATAACTTTCGCTTAGTCGCTATTTAGCACTTAGTCATTTTTAGTTTTGCTGGCACTCGTTTGTATATGATGTTTGGTAACCTGGTCGAGTTTTATCATGTAGGAGTTTCGGCCTATGCCATAAAACTCTTCATCGGTAAAAACAATGGTATTATTGTCAGAAAAAGTTACCGCTTCTTTTTGGGTGACTATGCCCAAATCAATTTTATAGGCATCACCTGAGAAAAAGTCATCACCTTGCCAATTTTCAAATAGCCATAATCGCTCTGAGTCTAATAGTACTAACTTAGTTCTGTCTGGACTTAATGCAGCTGAGGTTATCCAGCACAGTTTTTGATGTGTGGTACAGGTATTAAAGTTGCTAATAAAACTGGCTTGATAATTATCAGCGTGATCGCCAATTTTATATAAGTTGGTGTCACCATCAAACGGTTTTGTTCTGTTTTTTGAAAATAAATATAAGTGCCTCTTGTAAAAAACAAAGGCTTCTAAATCAAAGTTCTTTTCTGACGCTTTTGGCGGAAAGTGGCGATGTTCTGGGAAGGTGAATTTAATTATTTCTGCTTCAGTTTCCGTGCCTTTAATGTCAATTGGGTTTTCTATCTTATAGACGGTAAGCCATTTGCGCATGTTTTCATTATTGCCAAAATCGCCAATAAAGAAGTGACCAAAGTCATCTTGGGTCATGTCTTCCCAATCTAAGTTTCTTGCGTTAGTAATCGTGACTGACTTACTAATTTTACCATCACTTTGAACCTGATGTATTTGGGGGGAGTTACCACCATCATTAATTGCCCATAAGTTACCGGCTTTGTCGAATTCAATACCAGAAACCTCTTTTAGCCTAACGTCTAACGTAACTAATTTAGTACTGTATAGCTCGTAAGTTTCAATTAAGGCCATGGCTAATACAAGTAAAGACACAATGAGCACCAGCAAATAAGATGAACGTTTTATCATGGGTTTTCCAGAAAAAAAATAAATTTAACTAGTGATTAATATGAAAAAGTTTATTGAAAACACCTTTGATTAGCTATCCCTGTAGGTGTTAAGTAGGGTTACTTCGAGTTGAGTAATATTAGTTTATAGTTGAGTAATATTGATCATAGCCTCACGGGAATGTCCTGATGCCTTTAATTCAGCTAAATAGAGCGCCCAGCGTTGTGCCTGCTCTGCTGCTAATAAGGCAAGATATTCAGCAGAATAAATAGCACTGTGTTCGTCATCAAAAATAAACCGATAACCATGTTTGCCAACACTTTCTACCGTAGTTAACATCACCGCCTTTTTATGGGTCACTAATGCTTGCTGCTTTGATGAGCGGTTAGCTGCTGGGGTAAAAACACGTAAATATTCAAACGTTAAACAGGCAGACTCACCCTTGATAAAATCAATAGTGATATTTTTTTTATGGGTATTAATTAAAAAACGTTTAATATTCATAACTGCCTGTAAACCACATTGTTAGATAAATAAAAAAGTCGTTAAAGAATAAAACGGCTTAAATCTTCATTTTGAACAACATCACTCAATACTTTATTAACATAGCTTTTATCAATAAGGATTGTTTCCCCAGAACGCTCATTCGCATTGAAAGATAACGCTTCAGTTAATCGCTCCATCATAGTATGTAAACGACGCGCACCAATGTTTTCGGTTGTTTCGTTAACTTGCCACGCGGCGTGCGCTATGGCACTGATGCCGTCATCACTAAACTCAATTTTAACACCTTCTGTGGCGAGTAAAGCGATATATTGCTCGGTAAGTGAAGCGAATGGTTCGGTTAAGATGCGCACAAAGTCTTCCGCTGTTAGCGCCTTTAGTTCAACGCGAATCGGTAAACGCCCCTGTAATTCAGGAATTAAGTCAGATGGCTTAGACATTTGAAAAGCGCCAGAAGCAACAAAAAGTATATGATCGGTTTTAATCATGCCATGCTTTGTACTGACGGTAGAGCCTTCCACTAAAGGCAGTAAGTCACGCTGTACGCCTTCACGCGAAACATCGCCGCCGCTATTACTGTCGGCACGTTTACAAATCTTGTCAATTTCATCAAGAAAAACAATACCTTTTTGCTCAACGGCATCAATGGCTTTTTGCTTAATGTCTTCGTGGTTAATAATTTTAGACGCTTCTTCCTCTTGAAGTGCTTTTAAAGCGGCTTTAATTTTTAACTTACGCTTACTTTTTTTATCACTCGACATACTTTGAAACATGCTTTGCAATTGTGAAGTCATGTCTTCCATGCCAGGAGGTGCCATAATTTCAACACCCACTTGTTGTGCAGCTAAGTCGAGTTCAATTTCTTTGTCGTCTAGCTTACCTTCGCGTAATTTTTTGCGAAATATCTGGCGTGTGCTGCTTTTCTCATTTTCACTGCTGTCTTTTTCGATATTGCCATAACTATCGCGGGCAGGGGGGAGTAAAATATCTAAAATGCGCTCTTCTGCTGCTTCTTCAGCTAAATGCTGAACGCGATTCATTTCGTCTTCTTTCACCATTTTTATTGCCATATCGGCAAGATCACGAATAATGCTTTCTACTTCTTTGCCAACATAACCTACTTCGGTGAACTTTGTTGCTTCCACTTTAATAAAAGGAGCATGTGCAAGCTTTGCTAAACGACGAGCAACTTCTGTTTTACCCACACCTGTTGGGCCTATCATTAAAATATTTTTGGGTGTTACTTCATTGCGTAAGTCTTCGTTCAGTTGCATTCGGCGCCAACGATTACGTAAGGCTATGGCAACAGCACGCTTAGCCTCACTTTGGCCGATTATATGCGTGTCTAATTCATGGACAATTTCGCGGGGAGTCATATCTGACATGTTTTAATCCTCGTTTCGTCTTGGTCGGTGCGCAAGACGGTAATCTATGTAGAAAGTATACTGTATTTACGGCAACATACTTTTATTTAAGGCACATACTTTGTTAGAAAATATTAACAATTAAAATGGGTATTATAATTCATCTATCGTTTGAGATAGGTTGGTAAATACGCAAATTTCACCCGCAATAGTTAAAGACTTCTCAACAATTTCTTTGGCACTTAAATCGGTATTTTCCAGTAGAGCAATTGCGGCAGATTGGGCAAAATTTCCGCCACTACCAATTGCAATTAAGTCGTGTTCAGGTTGTACTACATCACCATTACCGGTAATGATTAACGAGGCTGTTTCGTCGGCCACTGCCAATAAGGCTTCTAACTTTCTTAAAGCACGGTCACTGCGCCAGTCTTTGGCTAATTCTACTGCAGCTTTTGTTAAGTGGCCTTGGTGCTGCTCTAGTTTACTTTCAAAGCGTTCGAACAAGGTAAAAGCATCGGCAGTACCCCCAGCAAAACCAGCCAATACTTTATTGTTGTATAAGCGCCGTACTTTTTTAGCGTTACCCTTCATTACGGTGTTGCCCAACGATACTTGGCCATCGCCACCAATCGCTACTTTTCCATTACGTCTTACTGAAACAATAGTAGTCACGTTAACTCCAATTTATTTAATTATGTTGTAAACAAAGTTGGGGTTATTGAATCAGTTTTCAAGGCTGAAGTGTGTATAATACCATTTACTGCCAAAGCCAAATTTGACAGCCATTAATTCTATTATTACGTAATTTGTGTTTATCTTGCTCAGCAGCACGTTTTCGCTCATAAGGGCCTAGCACAACTTTATACCAAGTGTTGTTTTTCCCTTGTGCAGTTTGAATTTGACTTTCTAAACCCGTAAAAGCGATTGAAGCTTTAAGCGATTCAGCTTGAGTGCGAGTTTTAAACGAGCCACATTGCATTTTATAAGGGCCGCCGTTTTTAACTTCGTATTGACCCACTTCAATTTCTTTGGTTTTTAAGTTTTCGACATACGTCCATTTTTCTTTTGGTGGGGTGGGTAATGTCTGTTCTTTTTTTACGCTCACTTTGGCTGGCGTTTGCATAGGCACTTTAGTGGCCTCATCTGTTTTTAAAAACCATAAAGCGTAAGCAAAAGCAGCTACTAATAAGATAATAAGTAATACAACTATCTTAGGTTTTACCGAAGATTTCGTGGTAGATTTATTTTTATAAGGACTATTTTTATTCTTTTTGTTGCGCGAACGAGCAACATAATCTTGATTTGACATGAACTACAGAGAAAAAGCGGAGAACGTAGGCTATTTTATACTTAAGTGATTTCTAAATACAAGCCTACGCCAATGAGATTTTTAAGGCGTTAGGTATAATTACCAGTTTAAGTCTATTGGATCTATATCCACACTCCAGCGCACCTTATTTAGCCATTCATTATTGGGGATGGAAGCTAATAATTGGAAAACCCCAAGGTGGAGAACTTTTCTAGACTTTGCCTGTAAAATTAAATGATATCGAAACTTACCGGCTTTCTTCTCCATGGCGGCGGGAACAGGGCCAGCAAATTGGCAATGCCTGACGCCAACTTCAGTTAGCAAGCGCAAGAATTTTTCAGGGTAGCTAGGATAATTTGCTTCGGCGCGAAATAGCGCTTGATAACTAAAGGGCGGCAGCAAAGCTTGTTGGCGTTCAATTAACGCTTGTTGGGCAAAATGCTGATAGCCATTGTGGACTAAATCTTGTAGTAACGGATGGTCAGGGTAGCTTGTTTGTACTAACACTTTACCTGGTTTACTCGCACGGCCAGCACGGCCCGCAACTTGAATAAGTAGTTGTGCCATTTGTTCACTGGCGCGAAAATCAAAACTAAATAAAGCGCCGTCGCCATTCAGTACGGCAACTAAAGTAACATCAGGAAAATGGTGGCCTTTAGCCAGCATTTGCGTACCAATAAGTAATTGATGTTTTTTGTCGGTTATTTCCTGTAATAATTTAGCCAACTCACCCTTTTTACGTGTACTGTCTCTGTCTATTCTTACCACACTAACCTTAGGAAATAGCTCACTGATGCGCTGCTCTAATTGCTCAGTTCCTTGGCCAATAGGGGCAATGCGAACACTACCACAGCTTGGGCACTGTTTTGGCACACGCTTTTGGCTACCACAATGATGACAAATCAATAACTGTTGCTTTTGATGATACGTATAAGGTTTGTCACAACGCTGACAGTCACAAAGCCAATGGCATTCTTGACAGTTTATTGCAGGTGCATAACCCCGACGATTCAAAAATATCAAGGCTTGTTCGCCCCGTGCAAGTGTTTGTTTTATTTCATGCTTTAACGTACCCGATAAGCCAAACTCCATTTGCTGTTGGGCAACATCAATGAGTGCTATTTTAGCTTTACTGCTTTTACCTGCTCGCTGACGTAACTCGTGATATTGGTATTTTTCTGACAAGGCATTTTGCAATGACTCAAAGCTTGGGGTAGCACTGCCTAAAATAATTGGAATATTAAGTTGCCTTGCACGCAAAATAGCAATATCGCGACCATGGTAGCGAAAAGTGTCTTGCTGTTTTAAAGAACTGTCGTGTTCTTCATCAACAATGATCATGCCAAGCTTATGCAAGGGCGAAAAAATAGCAGATCGTGTACCAATAACAATAGCCGCATTACCTTGCTGGGCACTTAACCATGTTTCTAAGCGCTCAGTGTCATTAAGGTTTGAATGATGCAAACAAATAGGCACATTAAAGCGCTGCTCAAAACGCAGCAAGGTTTGTGGTGTTAAGCCTATTTCAGGCACAATAACCAGTACTTGTTGGCTGTTGGCTAATACACCTTCCATGGCCTGTAGGTAAACTTCAGTTTTGCCACTGCCGGTAACCCCCTCAATTAAGTGACAAACAAAGCGCTCTAAAGACTGATTGATTGCGGCAACAACTAAAGCTTGCTCGGTTGATAATACCTGTTTATTTTCCTCGGTTAAGTTATTATCTTGCCAGGTAAATAGCCGCGGCTGCTGCTGAACTTCCTTAACTAAGGCTTTGCTAACTAAGGCATTTAACTGTGCCTTGCTGTAGTGTAAAGTGCGTAATTCAGCCCAGCTAAGCCCTTTATTTCTTGCAATAAGTTGGTAAAGCGCAAATTGCTTAGGAGCCTTGCTTTCAACCTTGTTTAGCGTTTGTTGTTGTTCATTAGTACCAATGTCTACTGCTTGCCAAACCATTGGTGGTTGTAAGTTAACCTTTTTTACTTGGCGCAATAATTTTGGTAATGCTTGTTGAAAAACATCACCAATAGGGTGGTGGTAATATTTAGCGCACAGTTTTAGGTAGTTCACTAAAGCATCACTTAAGTGAAAGCTGTCATGCAGGCGTTGCGAAATAGGTTTTACTTTAGATTCTATATCGCAGGTTTTATCTACCGTAATAACAATAGCGATCACTTTTCTGGCACCAAAAGACACGGCAACACGCTCACCAATTTTTATTGGTGGTATTTGCATTGCTTTAGGTACTTGGTAAGTGAACAGTTGACGGATAGGAACGGGCACTGCTACTTGTACATATTGCTCAGACACGAATGGTTTATTACAGGTAATGAAAATTAACAGCTTATATTAACGCAAAAGAAAGCATTTATTAATAAGTCTTTTTTCACCTTACTTTAACTTGCAGTCAGCACGGTGATCATTTATCATTCGCCACCATTAATTTTTTTACACCGTATGGTGCTTGGCATTTTAAGTTAACATAACAAAAATGGCTAAGTGGCGATACGCCCAATTTCTCGTAAGAGATATAGAGGTCCCCATGAAAGACGGAATTCATCCTAATTATGTTGAGTTTAAAGCAACTTGTTCTTGTGGCAATGTTATTACAACTCGTTCAACTGCTGGCAAAGACGTGCATTTAGACGTATGTTCAGAGTGTCACCCTTTTTACACTGGTAAGCAAAAAGCTGCTGAAAGTGGTGGTCGTGTTGATAAATTCAACAAACGTTTTGGTGCACTTACTAAGAAGTAATTATTACTTTTTTAGCTTCTTTATGGTTAATAAAGAAAAGCAGCATCGAAAAAAGCGCCGAAAGGCGCTTTTTTTATTTCTCCCCATCGTGTATTTTTTATAAAGCGAAAATTTCGCTTTATTGCTCTATTTTTTGTGGCGTTTCTGCTACATTAACCACCCTAGAAAATCATTATATATTTAAAAGTTAAGGCGCAATAAATGGCAGAGAGAAAGCCGGGTAAGTTTGCTAAAGAAAAGCAATTTATTAAAGATAAACAAATTGACGCATTAAAAACCCCACCACATTCATTAGAAGCAGAGCAGTCAGTACTTGGCGGCTTATTACTTGATAATGAAACCTGGGATCGCGTGTCAGAAAAAGCGGTGGCGGGAGATTTTTATAGCCGCTCACACCGGCTTATCTTTGAAACTATTGGCGCACTTATTGAGTTAGGCGAGCCCGTTGATCTAATAACACTGTCAGAAGCATTAGAAAACGACCAAAAGCTTGATGACGCAGGGGGCTTTGTTTATCTCGCCGAGATGATGAAAAACACGCCAAGTGCGGCTAATATTACCGCTTATGCAGACATTGTGCGCGAACGTGCGGTAACACGTGAAATGATCAGTGTGGCAAATGAATTAGCAGAAGCGGGCTACGACACACAAGGGCGCTCTAGTGCTGACTTACTCGATTTTGCTGAAACCAAAGTTTTTGCCATCGCAGAAAAGCGCGCGAATAAATCAGAAGGGCCAGAAAGCCTGCATTCTGTGTTAGAAAAAACCGTTGATAGAATTGAAAAGCTTTGCTCAACTGACACCGGTGGTGTTACTGGGGTACCTAGTGGCTTTGCCGATTTAGACAAGATGACTGCAGGTTTACAAAAATCAGATTTAATTATTGTTGCCGCACGTCCGTCAATGGGTAAAACAACATTTGCAATGAACTTGGCAGAGCACGCTGCCATGACTCAAGAATACCCAGCATTAATTTTCAGTTTAGAAATGCCGGCCGATCAAATTATGATGAGAATGCTCGCTTCATTAGGGCGCATTGACCAAACTAAAATTAGAACAGGACAGTTAGACGATGAAGATTGGGCCCGTTTATCGTCAACCATGGGCTTGTTAATTGAAAATGGTAAAATGTTTATTGATGATGCGGCAGGCTTAACGCCAACAGAAGTGCGCTCAAGAGCAAGACGTATTCACCGTGACCATGGTGGTATTTCAATGATTATGATTGATTACTTACAACTAATGCGCGCACCACAATTTTCAGATAACCGTACGCTAGAAATTGCTGAAATATCGCGCTCATTAAAAGCCTTAGCGAAAGAGTTACAAGTGCCAGTAGTGGCACTTTCTCAGCTAAACCGTGGTTTGGAGCAACGTAGTGACAAACGCCCAATTAACTCAGATTTACGTGAATCAGGTTCAATTGAGCAAGATGCCGATTTAATTATGTTTATTTATCGTGACGAGGTTTACCACGATGACAGTGAATTTAAAGGCATGGCAGAAATTATTATTGGTAAGCAACGTAATGGACCAATTGGTAGAGTACCGTTAACATTCCAAGGTAAGTTTTCACGCTTTGATAACTATGCGGGTCCTCATGTGCTTGAAGAAGGCTAACTTTATTAGTCTTTAGTTAATGAGAGCGTTGCGTAACGGCATCAGCACGTGCAGCGTCATGGAGCAATCCATTACCGGGCAGAGTAGCGTTAACATACCAAGGTAAGTTTTCACGCTTTGATAACTATGCGGGTCCTCATGTGCTTGAAGAAGGCTAACTTTATTAGTCTTTAGTTAATGAGAGCGTTGCGTAACGGCATCAGCACGTGCAGCGTCATGGAGCA
>NZ_JBWDLI010000005.1:84094-168205 GCF_056238625.1 Colwellia sp. F1 | reverse complement strand
ATCCATTACCGGGCAGAGTAGCGTTAACATGCCAAGGTAAGTTTTCACGCTTTGATAACTATGCGGGTCCTCATGTGCTTGAAGAAGGCTAACTTTAGTAATTAGGACGCTATTCGTCTTTAGCGCTTTTGCCTTTTTTAAAGGGCAGTTGTTTGTTTATGATCCTTACGATAAGACATATATAAATTAACCTGTTGTTTGGTTATGGGTTTTCCAGACATATCTTTCTCTATTGAATTTGATATATCTGAAGTGTACCCAAAGCGGTCAACCTAAGTGTCGCGAACCGGCCAAGCTAATTGTCGCCTAATTTTACCTTGGGATTTTTTAAATAAAGCTTTCAATTTCAAGAAATTTCCTTATAAAATGATAAAAACTCGGTGCTTAACGGTACATATAACGCCCATGTTATGCGGGGAAGTATTGTTTGACTATACCCCATGAATACAGCACAAGAGAAACGCTATAATCACCTTTATAAACAAAATTTTATCAACCTTTCTTTATAATGAAATGGCATAGGCCTTATTATCAGGACAATCAATATATGTTTAAAAAGTTAGTTAAATCTTTATTTGCATCGTTTAAAAAAAATAACCAGCGTAATTATTTATATTTTGAAGAAAGTAAAAATTATAAAGAAGAAGAGCAAGAAAAAGCGATAAGTGAATTACAGGCTTCATTCGCATTAAAGTCAGTTAATACTGTTTCAATGGAAGAAAAATATCAAAAAGAGTTTTATGACTTTTTATTCGGGCAGTCTCCTACAACAGAGCAATATGATGACCTATCTCGCTATGTCGCTGATCAAGTTGTAAAACTATTGGATAACCCAAGACACATTTTGAAAAGTTTGCCTGTATTACCAGTGTCGTTAACTAAAATTATAGACCAGTTAAATGATAAAGAATTTGATACTGAAATATTGATAGACTTAATTCAACAAGACGCAGTAATAGCAGGCAAAGTCATAGAGTTAGCAAATTCTTCTTTTTATAATAGAAGAAATAAAGCAATAACAGATCTCAAATCAGCATTTATGTTGCTGGGATCAAATGGGCTAATGGAAGGGGTGATCAACGGTTTTGTGAGTAAACTTGCACCTCGTTCTCATATATATTTCAAACAATATGGCAATAAAATATGGCAGCACAGTCTTTCGACGGGAGTCATAGCAAAGGAGTTAATAAATCTGTCTTCAAATAAAGCGGAGTCCGCACAGGGCTATCTAATAGGTTTGATCTGTAACTTGGGAGACATGGTTATTTATCAACTATTGATAGAAGCCTTTTCTTATGTGCACCCTGACTATCAGCCAAACTCATTCGCTTTTAAAGACCTGATGTTTAAAAACTCAAAAAAAATAACATACCACATTGCCAAACATTGGAACTTCCCCAGTTCAATATTGGAGGCTCTCGCATTACAGGTAAAGTTAACTAAGTCTTCAATGCTTCGCTCTGCGTTTAATAAAAGACCCATTGCATGTTACATATACGAAGCAAACATTATTAGCGAGTTAGAAATCAGGTTTGAATATCATGACATTGACGACGTTACTTTGAGCGAAGCAAAAGATTTTTTAGTGTTTAGCAATGAAGCAAAACAATACATAGACAATTTATTGAACAAGGAAGTTCACTTTTAGTCAAGCGTTATAAGTTATAAAGGTTATTGGTACAAGGCCTGATATGTTTATGATTTCACAAAAGCTCACTCGCTTTTGGCTAGAAACTTAAGTCTTAATTTAGTCGATTGAAGCTCTAGATTAGTGCAAAACGTGCTCATTCACCATGAATGGTTGCTACAATGGTGCGGCTACCGCCATAATCTCTGTGTTCTCCTAAGTATATGCCTTGCCACATGCCAAGGTTGAGTTGCCCGTTGGTGATAGGAAGAGTAATACTTGAACCAAGTATACTTGATTTAATATGGGCAGGCATATCGTCATCACCTTCATAGGTGTGTTGATAGTAAGGCGCGTTTTCTGGCACAAACACATTAAAATGCTTTTCCATATCGGCACGTACCGTTGGGTCGGCATTTTCATTAATGGTTAGTGAAGCGGAAGAGTGTTTGATAAATAAATGCAATATGCCGCAATTAATTTTATCTACTCCATGCAACTGGGTGATCAGTTCATTAGTAATTAAATGAAAACCACGCTTTTTGGCAGTTAAGTTTATTTCTGTTTGTATCCACATATAACGCGCTTATAGCTAACTTTTATTCTTGGTTAGGCTTTATTATGCGCTAGAATGAAAAAAAACTCGACCGTATTGGCCGAAGTTTTTTATGTAAGCAGAAAGCGTGTTTACCTCATATCATTTTAATTAACCATTAACCATTAACCATTAACCATTAACCATTAACCATTAACCATTAAAAATTAATAGCTACTTTGGCCTAATTTTCACTCAATGTTGACACAACTTGAAGGTTATTATGCAATGTTCTATGTACAGGGCAACGATTCGCTATTTCTAGTAATCTGTCCTTTTCAGCATCACTGAGTGGGCCTATCAACTGTACTTTACGGACCAAGGCTTCTACTTTTTGCTCAGGTGTTGCAGCCTCAAGCTTGGTAGCGTTACTGTTTGCTGTTAAATGATTGTCTTCTGCTAAATAGTCACGTTCATGAGATAAACAAACTTCTACGTGCTCTAGTGGCATTTTTTTATGATCAGCATACATACGAATTGTCATCGCGGTACAAGCGCCTAAAGCCGCAAGCAAATGCTCGTAGGGATCGGGCCCTGTGTTCTTTCCGCCTAAATCGGTTGGTTCGTCGGCATACCAATGATGATGATCACTAAAAATGTCTAACTGAAATTTATGGTCAAGCTCTGTTACCAATACGCGACCTTTAGTTACCGTAGGTTTTGGCGTTTCAGGGGCTTGAATATAACGACAGGCCCAAGCAGAAATAGTTTGCGCGGCATATTCACTGTCTGCTACTTTTGACAGAAGATGGTCAGCGGTGTCTAGGCTAATAAAGCTTTTAGGGTGCATAGCGGCTTTATATATTTTCTCGGCATCAGCAATATCAACGGTTAAATCAACGGGTGAGTGTAGTACGAGTAAGGCTTTTTTTAGCTGCTTGATATGCTCAGTGGTTTGGTTGTGTAAATCCTCTATAAATTGTTGTTTAATAGTGAAATCACGCGCGCCTAAACGTACTGTGGCTGAGCCAGTTTCTTTAATGTTGTCTAAGTGGGCGGCAAAGTTTTTTATTACATTGTTTGCTTCATATGGCGCACCAATAGTAACAACTGCTTTCACTGTTGGTAGTTGCGCAGCAATAGCTAAAACGGCTGCCCCTCCAAGGCTATGGCCAACTAATAGTTGCGGCGCTTGGTACGCTTGTTCAAGAAACTTAGCCGCGGCAAGTAAGTCTTCAGTATTAGATGAAAAGTTAGTATTGGCAAAATCACCTTCGCTGTTCCCTAAGCCAGTGAAGTCAAATCGAAGTACAGCAAAACCATTTTGTACTAAAAATTGGCTAACCCTCGACGCCGCAACACTATCTTTAGTGCAAGTAAAACAATGCACAAACAAAACATAAGCACGTATGGGTTGGTCGGGTGTTTCTAGCAAACCGGCTAATTGTTGTCCCTGACGAGTAAACGCTACTTTTTTTCTCATCGACTATCACCTTAATTTAGTAGAGTTGGTATAAGCTATCGCTACTCATCATAAATAGCTAGGCATAAAAGTAAATAGTCATAAAATTATAATAAACGAGTTACTTTGCTGGTGTTGGCAGCGTTCAGTTAACACTTCCCTAGGACTGCCCACTTGAGCAGCCACTAATAAGTGGCATTACATAATCGTATTTGCTTTAGGGAGTGGTGTTATTAATTTTATTAAAGGCAATAACCGTTTGTGGGATTAACTGTTCAATAATATCAAGGTGTGGGCTTTGGGCTTTATATCGCGCATAAAGCGTCTTGTAAATGCCGGTTTCGCCAATGCGTTTGGTTTGTACAAACGACTGTTGGCTTAAACTGCTGACCAACCATGCCGGTAATACAGAAATTCCCATATTAGCCGCAACCATTTGTAAAATCATATGGCTATTCGCAACTTGTTTAATGGCTTTAGGTTTGTTTTTTAGTGCCATATTTCTGCCCGCTTCTTTGTTCAGAAAAAGCTTAAACAGATCAAGCTCTTCAGTTTTTACCGGGTAAGTTAATAAAATGTGCTCGTTAAAATCCGCCGCAGTTAAAAAAGGCTGGTTACCTACGTCACTGTCTTTGGCTAAAACCGCAACAACCTCATAAGTGCCAAGCGCATGATAAATATAATCGTCGTTGTCATTTTTTTCATCAATAAATAAAATATCAACCTTATCATTTGCTTTGTGATGACTTTGGCCGGCAAAAGCTTGTTCAGCTGAAGTTTGTCCAAAAAACGTTTGTTCAACAAAGTGAATTTCTAAGTCAGGGTATTGCTGCGAAAACTGTTCGGTAACGGGCAATAACCATTGAAAACAGGCGTGGCAAGCAATGGCTAAATTTAGCTGAGTGATTGTGTTGCTTTCAGCTTTTAACTCGCTTAATGCGGTATTTATTTTAGGTAAAATATCGTCTGCTAACTTAAGTAATACTTCGCCCTTGCTTGTAAATTGTACGGGGGAAGTATTACGGATAAAAAGCGTTGTATTTAACCTTTGTTCTAAATCTTTTATTTGATGCGAAAGCGCAGACTGGCTAACAAAAAGCGCATCTGCGGCTTTTCTTATGTTGCCAGTGCTTGACAAAGTAGCGAGTGTTTTTAGGTGTTTTATCTCAAACATTATGAAATTCCTTCATATTCATAGTGAATTTATTGCGCTTGTGCGACTAGCCTGTTCTTTTTAAAGTATAACCATGCAAACGTCTAGACGTCTATTTGTTTTTTCGTTATTTATTTTTCGTTATCATTTATTACATTCAATTGGAGCAGGTTATGAAAATTCACAATTTAGGTTTTCCGCGCATTGGCGCAAAACGCGAATTAAAATTCTCTTTAGAAAAATACTGGCGTGGTGATATTAGCCAAACTGAATTCTTAGCGCAAAGTCGTGCTCGTCGTCAATCAAACTGGCAAATTCAAAAAGCGTCAGGCATTGATTTATTACCCGTTGGCGACTTCGCTCATTATGATCATGTACTTAATACCACATTATTACTAGGTTTAGTGCCAAAACGTTTTGCGACACCTCAACATGGCGAACAAAGCAACAGCGCGCTAGATGTAGAGTTTCGCGTTGCACGCGGTAAAGCGCCTACCGGCTGCCAATGTGCCGCGAGTGATATGACAAAATGGTTTAACACCAACTATCACTATATTGTACCAGAGTTGTCATCTGAATTAGTTAACAGTGTAACAGCTAAAGTGAATGTTGAGCCGTTATTATCGCAATATTCAGACGCAAAAACAGTGTCAGATAACAGGAAAGTTGTTTTGCTCGGCCCTATTACTTATCTTCATTTAAGTGTGGTAGAAAAAGAAGACAAATTATCATTACTGCCGGCATTATTAGCACGTTACCAGCAAGTATTAACTCAACTCGCGCATGCGGGGGTTAATTGGCTGCAAATAGATGAACCCATATTAGGGTTAGAGTTAGATAGCAACTGGCAGCAAGCATTTACTCAGGCTTATCAAACGCTAGAAAAAAGCACGTTAAAATTATTATTAACGACTTACTTTGCTTCAATTGAGCATAATATAGCAGTGATTAAAGGCTTACCATTTGACGGCATACACTTAGATACCATTGCAGAGCAAAGCAATATAAAAAGTATTATTGAACGCTTACCTAATGATTGGATCATTTCTTTAGGTGTGATCAATGGTCGCAACGTGTGGAAAACTGATTTAGTGTCAGCCTACCAAAAGCTACAACCACTTTATCGCCAGTTAGGCCAACGTTTATGGCTTGCACCGTCGTGTTCATTATTACATTCACCCGTTGATTTAGCACAAGAGCAAAAGCTCGATGAAGAATTTAAATCTTGGTTGGCTTTTGCTAAACAAAAGTGTCAAGAGTTGACCTTGTTAAGAGACGCATTAGTCAATGAACATATTGATGATATTACCTTGTATTCTAATGCGGCTATCGCGCGTCGTGTTGCTAAGCGTATTCATAACCAAGCAGTACAGCAACGCGTGAATAGCTTAGTTGCTAAAGACTTCCACCGTAGCGAAAGCTTTGAAAAGCGCAAAGCCATACAACAACAAGCTTTACAATTGCCAATATTACCTACAACAACAATAGGGTCATTTCCGCAAACAGGTGATATTCGAGCAGTGCGTGCTAAATGGCGTCGGCAAGAAATTAGTAACAGTGAGTACCAACATTTAATTAAAGCTGAAATTAAAGACACTATTGAGCGTCAAGAAGAAATTGGCCTAGATGTCTTAGTGCATGGTGAAGCTGAACGCAATGACATGGTGGAATATTTTGGTGAATTACTTGAAGGTGTTGCCTTTACTCAATTTGCTTGGGTACAAAGTTATGGCTCTCGTTGTGTTAAACCCCCGATTATTTTTGGTGATATTAGCCGTAAAAAACCAATGACACTTGAATGGATACAATACGCGCAGTCGCTAACGACTAAGCCCGTAAAAGCAATGCTTACTGGTCCGGTCACGATTCTTGCCTGGTCTTTTGTCCGAGACGATTTGCCAAAAGAGCAAGTGGCTAAGCAAATAGCGTTAGCGATCAGTGATGAAGTAAGTGATTTAATTGCCAGTGGTACGCAAATAATTCAAATAGATGAACCCGCTATTCGTGAAGGTATGCCAATTAAACAAAGCCAGTGGCAATATTATTTAAACTGGGCAACCGCTTCATTTGGTTTGTCGGCAGCTAAAGCGCCAGCGAATACACAAATTCATACGCACATGTGTTATTCGGAGTTTAATGATATTCTACCGGCAATTATTGCCCTTGATGCTGACGTACTAACGGTAGAAACTTCTCGCTCGAATATGGCGTTGTTAGATGCTTTTGACCAGCAATCTTACCCTAATGATTTAGGACCCGGCGTTTATGATATTCACTCGCCTAATATACCCGATGTAAAATGGATGGTTGATTTGCTAGAAAAAGCCCAACAGCATATTCCACAAGACAGGCTTTGGGTTAACCCTGACTGCGGCTTAAAAACACGTGCTTGGGCTGAAACTAAGGTAGCGCTAGAAAACATGGTATTAGCCGCTAAACAAGTTAGGGCAAATACCATTGCTTAAATTTACATCTAGGTTTACGCATGAACTAGCATAAAAAAACCTCGGCTGATTATCGTCGAGGTTTTTTATTTAAGCGCAATAGCAACTTTACAGCCAATTATTCCTTTGACGCATCAAGTCATGCTTTGTTATACGTGTAGACTCACGCTAAAGCTTAGTCTTCAAGAAAACGAATAACCGTTGGGTTTAAGTCAGTGGTGAAACGTGTTTTTACTTTTTCATTGGATGTTGTATCGATAATATCAACACCAGGGTTCGCGGGTGATGACATGCTTAACCATAAAAAATTAGCCGCGTCTAATCCCATAAAGTTAATCGACTCTGTACCTGTATCTGCTACGTTACTGGCAGTTACTTCACCTGTGGTTGGGTTAAATTGGTGCAGGGTAGACACTTCATGGTAATAAGGTTCAAATACTGACTCGCTCGTATAGAAATAACCTTGCTCTGGTGATAAAACCACCGTGCTATTGATAAAACCGGCAGTATTGTCGGTAATGTCACTGGCATTCAGTACTTGGCGCACGCTGTAATCACTTGGCGCTATTTCTTCAATACGGCTTAAGCTTAGGTCGGTATTGCTATAAGCGCTACGTGTGCTGACATACACTTTATCATTACCGCTAGTGATACCAAACGGGTTAAGGCCTACTAAAGGAATGCCCTTAACAGCATCGTCGCTGTTCGCATTGGTTTCAATTTCTTCATCGGTTTCAGTATCAAATACGGCAACGTAAGTGGTATTTGGTAACCAAGCATCAGACAAGCGCTGCATAACAATATAGAGTTTGCCGTCATTAATCACAGCAGACGCTGGGTTTGGTGTTTCACTGGTGTTATCTTCAGGCACGTAACTTGATAAGTCTAACTCGCCTATTTTAAAATCATCAATGTTGTCGGCTTGTGGGTTAACAATCCATACCTTGCTAGAGCCTAAACGTAATAAATACGCTTTAGTTTCATTGAGTGACACTAAAGCAGAAGGGTTGCGGCTGGTGGTGTCTTGCGCATCTTGTGTTGAAAAAGACCATATTGCGTTCTCTCTTTCATCTACGTCTGCACCATTATATTTGGTGATGGTATCAATAAAGTATCGGCCAATATGGTAAACGTCTGTTTTATAGCTTGATAAAGTATAATCAGAGGCATCTTTTATATAGTAACCTGTGTTAACTTCTTCAGTGTAGCCGTTGATGTAAACTACTTCAGAGCCACTGTAGTCAGGTGCCAGGGTTTGTACTACCGCCAATGATGGTGTGTCTTTAATATCGCCAACCGTCACTGAAATATGTAATTCATCACTTAATAAGCCTTTGCCGTCATCGGTGGCAACAACGGTAAGCTCGTAAGGCCCTGTTTCACCTATGTCAAAATTGGGGGCTGTAATAAAGCTTAATTGTCCGCTTTGATCAATAGTAAAAAGCGCATTGTCTGGGCCCGTAATACTAAAGGTTATGGTGTCGTTATCAGCATCTGTTGCTGTATATTGAGCAACCGCGACAGATTTTTCTGCAACCACAGGGGCGGTGGCTCCTGTTAGTACAGGGGCGTGGTTACTGTCTGAGTTACAACCACTTAGTAAGCTAGCAGAGACTAGCAAACTTAACGGCAGGGCGTGTTTGGTATACGTTTTTGACATTTAAATATCCTCGATTGAAAATTTTAGTTGAACACTTCTACCTTGCGCTGGCCTATTGGCCAAATCTTGGTATTGTTCGTTAAGTACATTGTTAAAAGATAAACTGACATGGTACTTTTGTGTTTGCCAGTTAAGTGAAAGATTGGTTAAATGACGGTCAGCAGGGTTACCACCGCCAACGGTATTATTGGCTGATTCAAATTTATTACTGCGATTGAAATACAGATCTTTATCAAGGTTACTGCTTACTTTTACTTGCCAGCTTGGCGATAGCTTATAGAGTAATGAGGCGCTATATTGTTGGTGATAAATACCCGGTAATTTTTTATTGTTAAAAGCGCTAAATTCAGACGCTGTTTCGCTATCTATAAGGTTGGTTTGTAATGACAACGACAAGTTGCTGAGTAAAGTAATATTGCTTTGTAACTCAAAACCATGAAGTAAAGCACCCCCAACATTGGTGTAAGCGCCCACGCCATTTGAATTAAAAATAGCGACAATCGCGTTGTCTAAATCTTGTCGATAAATAGCCGACGATAGATTAAATTGCTTGACCTGGTACGCAAGCCCTAAGGTAAGGGTACGCGCTTCTTCAGGCTGTAAGTTACTATTCCCCTTAAACGAGCCTCTATCACCAAATAGTTCAAACAGCGTGGGGGTTCTCATGCCGTTACTTAGGTTTAATGACGTATTAAAATCACTGTGACCATAAGTAAGCCCGAGCTCTTGCGTTGAATAACGAGATTTTTGTTTATTAACAGCGTAGGCCGCTGGGTTATCTTGTTGGCTATCGGCTATATTCAATGCACGATTATTATTGTTTTCTCGTAGTTCATTAGCGAGCAAGTAACTGCTAATAGGGTAGCTATTGCTTTGCCATTCAACACGCGCACCATAATTAATTTGCCTTTGCTCGGCTTTTACATCACATCCACTGGTGCCATTACACTGTATTTGTTCGCCATTTTGTTTGCTTAACGATTTAAAACTTTGTTGGCTAATATCAATAAAAGGGCTGAAATTCATTGTTGCCCAGTGAATATTGGGTTTAATACTGAGTTGTTGTTTAGTGTTTTTATAATCACTGGTGTCTGTTTTAGTTTCAATAGGGCTGTCGCGGTAAAGTTCGTTTTTTTGCTCGCCTGAGTAGTTAATTTCAACCCCCTCAAGGTTGATGCTTTTGGCGATATCTATATCTGCTAACCAATAATGTTGAATACTGTACCTTACCTGGTCGCTTTCAAGTGAAGAGCTATTTTCGGGAGAGTTATTCCTATAATTGGCTAAGGCTTTTTCTTGCTTGTTGTATTGCAGGTTAAAGCGCAATTGGTGTTGGCCAAACTGGGTGTTGTCATTTATAAATAAAGACAGTTTTTCAAAGGCGTTGTTTTTTAATGGCTCATTAATTGATTCAGAAGGACGGTTAAAGCTTTGTGGTACTAAAAAGTTATAATCATTATCACTGGTTAAGTAGTTACCACCGAACGCTAAACTATGTTTTTTAAAGGCGCTGTTATGTAACAGGTTAATTTCTTTATAACCAAATGACCCTATTGATAACGCTATTTTTTGCTTGTTTTCACTTGGATTGTAAGTGTTTACTCTAATTACGCCGCCTATGGGGGTTGAGCCTGTGCCTAATGCTTGGCTTTTACTGATTTCAATGCTTTCAATTTGCTCGGTTGGTATTTGGTTAAGGTCAAAACCGCCAAATTGGCTATCGTTGACCAATTGGCCATCAACATACATTTGCACTTGCTTGCCACTTGAGCCTCGAATAGAAATAGAAACAGGGTTGCCTAAACCACTGACCTGCCTTATTTGTATACCATTGATATTTTGTAGTGCATCAGAGAGTGTTTGAGCAGAGCTAATTAAATCGTCACGGCGCAATACTTGGTAATTTACCGTGCTAAAATGATGAGAATTTACCACTTCAATCGTTTCAGTAGCTGGTTTTGTTTCTAGCGTTGCTGTTACTTGTTCGCTAGCGTCACTCATTGGCGTTTGCGCAGCATAGCTTGGCTTTACCAGTATTAAGTAGCAGTAAAAAATAGCGAAAATAATTGAGCACAGTTGCATTATCATGACTCAAACGCTCTATGGGCAGTTTTTGTTTGGTAAAAGTTTCGGCTGTGGTCGATGTCGGCGCACAGTTGAGATAAAGCTGTTAAGCTTCGCATTGTCATGCGGTGCATGGCGTCGGCATTAGGTTGTATTATTTGCTGGTTTTTAACGGCTGAAATAACAGGCCAATCTTGCCAGTTAACGCCTGCGTCTTCGGTTTGACGTTGCGATCTAGGTTGAATAATTAATTGAATGGGTGTGTTTAATAGTTTTTCAATATTAATTTGTGGGTACTGAACATTAAGCTGCTCAAATGGATTGCTTGCTTGGCAAACAGTTAAAAACTGTTGTGGCCAACTGCCTTTAGCAACCGTGGTTAATGGCCTTGCCCAGAGCTCGTAAAATACCGTAACGGGGCTTTTATTTTGGTAGGTTTGTTTAATGATGTTAAGTTCATTTAAAAATTTTTCTGCTTGCAAGTCGGCTTGTTTTTTATGACCCGTTAATTGACCAAATTCGCGCATTTCTTTGGCAATGTCTTCAAAAGTATCAGGCTGAGAGTAAATAACATTGAAGCCTAGTTGCGCTAGTCGCGCTAGGTCATCACTGGGGTTACCACTTTGCCAAGCAATAATTAAATCAGGCTGTAAGGCAATTACTTTCTCTATTTGTAGGCGTAAGTAGTTGCCAATAATAGGAATTTGGTTGGCTTGCTCCGGGTAGTCAGCAAAAGCCGTTGTCCCTATTATTTGCTCGCCAGCGCCTATGTCGTACAGCATTTCTACAATGTGTGGAGAAAGGGCAATAATACTAGGTTTATGCTCAGTAGGTGTTTTTGCAACGGTGCAAAAAGACATGCTAAGCAGCGATACTATTAGTAAGTATTTGATCATTATTCTCTATTACTCAAGTTGTTAGCGTGATTACAGCTCTATTTGTTCTTTACCAGTTCTTTACTAGCGCTTACCAATCAATACCTTTTTGCGCTTTTATACCACTGTCAAAAGCGTGCTTAACCGACTGTATTTCACTTACCGTATCGGCTAATTCAATAATAGAGCGATGACAACCCCTGCCAGTAATAATAACATTTTGATTTTTAGGGCGATTTTTTAAAGCCTCAAGCACTTCATCTAAATCAATATATTTGTAGGCCACCATATAAGTTAATTCGTCCATTAACACCACATCAATATTGTCATCACTTAATAATGCTTTATTGCGTAGCCACACTTTTTGGGCAGCCGCTATATCTTTCGTTTTATCTTGCGTGTCCCAAGTAAATCCTGTTGCCATTACCTCAAAGCTTACACCTGCATTTTCCAGCAAGGCTCGCTCACCACAGTCCCAAGTACCTTTAATATATTGCGCAACTGCCGCATTTAAACCATGCCCTACAGCGCGGGCAACGGTGCCAAACCCCGACGTTGATTTACCCTTACCGTTACCGGTAATAACAATAATTAAACCACGCTCTTCTTGCGCATCGTCAATGCGTTGGTCAACTTTTTCTTTTACCGCTTGCATACGCTTTTTGTGCTGTGAACTTTTTTTATTTGCACTGTTGTTTGCGTTATTGTCCGTGTTTTTATCTGCGCTATTATCTGTAATGTTATCTGTATTATTATCTGTCATGGTTCTCTATCACTGTTATTTTTTAATCAATAATGGCCGTTAAGTGTTTACTTATACTGTTTACTTGCATTGTTTATTGGCATTGTTTATTGGTATGTTTTTGGTTAACACCGTTAACTTATATTTCTGGTTTTCACCATAATAAATAAGAAAAATATACTGCCTAAAGCCGACGTTATTATGCCAATAGGGATCTCGGCATTGGCGAGGGCTGAGCGGGCAATAATATCGACCCAAATTAAAAAGCTACCGCCAATTAACGCGCTACCAATGACCAATTTTAACGTGGTAACCCCAAACACTTGCCGAACAATGTGTGGGATCATCAAGCCAACAAAACCTATGCCGCCGCAATAAGCAACAATAGTGGCGGTTAATGCTGCGCAAAGGGCAAGCATCAGTAGCCTTAATTTATCTACATTTATTCCTAAGCTTGCAGCACTTTCATCACCCAGTAATAACGCATCAATTTGGCGGTGTAAGGCGGCAATAATAATTATACTAAGCAGTAATATTGCAGTAATAACATAAAAGTCAGTCATTTTTACACGCGCTAAGCTGCCCATTAACCAAAAAATAACGCGGTTAGTGGCAAAAGGTTCACCAAAATAGAGAATAAATTGCGTGACCGCGCCCAACATAAAAGACACTGCAATGCCGGTGAGTAGTAGCTGCTCCATGCGCTGTAACACTTTGGCTATAACAAGCACTATGGCAATAGCAAATAAAGCGCCTAAAAAGGCGGCAAGGGGGAGGGCAATAGCCAGCTGGTGCTCTAAACCGATACCCGCTAACGAAAGGTTAGCAATAGTAACCCCTAAACCAGCACCTGAAACTATGCCAAATAAATAAGGGTCGGCTAAGGGGTTGCGTGTTGTATTTTGTAAGATAGCACCAGCAATAGCTAACCCCATACCAGCGACCAAAGCCACTAACACTCTGGGGACTCTTACTTGCCAAATAACCATTTCACTGATTGGGTTAGGGCAATCACCTATTATGCAGTGCAATATTTGCGTATTCGTTAAATTGGCTGGGCCAAAGCTCAAGCCTGCAATGGCAGAAGCTAAGGTAAAGATAAATAAAATAAAAGTTGTTATAAATAACTTATTCATCTTTAGCGCCATTAGTCTTGTTTACATGGGGTGTTTCTTGTGGTGGTAATGAAAAAAACACGCGTGGTTTATTGAGTGTTTCATCTTGCACTACTGCGCAAGGAAGCCTAAACACTTTACTTAATTGGCTTTGTGTTAATACTTGCGTTGGGCTGCCATCGGCAATCAATTGGCCATGCTCTAATAATAGTAAGCGCTGGCAATATTGGCTGGCTAAGTTTAAATCATGCACGGTCATGATTACCGTAATATTTAATTGCCTAACTAAATTCAACACTTGGTGCTGGTAATAAACGTCTAAGTGATTGGTTGGCTCATCTAAAATAAGTATTTGCGCTTTTTGCACTAAAGCGCGAGCAATGAGCACCCGTTGCTGTTCACCACCAGAAAGTTGGCTATAAGGTTTTTGTTCGGTGTTTGACAAACCGACTTTTTTTAGCGCCAGCTGTATTTGTTGTTTGTCGTGGTCATCGTCAATGGCAAATAAACCTTTAAAGGGTAATAAGCCCATTTTAACGATATCAATAACGGTTAACGAAAAAATAGCTTCAGTTTTTTGGGTAACTGTAGCGAAGTTTTGCGCTAGTTCTTTTGCAGAATAATGACTAATTATTTTATTGTTAAGATGAATAGTGCCAGACAAGGCAGTTGTTTTACGCTGTTTTTGTTGCTGGCTAATACAGCGTAATAAGCTCGTTTTCCCCGCGCCATTGGGACCAATAATACCGATCACTTCCCCTTTACTCACGTTAAAGGAGATATTGTTAAGAATGACCTTGTTGTTGATCTGCCAATGAAGCTGACGAACTTGTAGTTGTGTCGACATAGTCTGTTGGTGTTTTCCCGCACACAAAATTTAAGCTTAGTTAGTTTTTAATGGTTAAGTGTCTGACTTATCAGTATATTTAACATCAATTAAGACGGGTTAAATACATGAATCACAGTTGCGGGTACAGTAGAGGAATATTTTATTAATACAAAGTTGTATTTTTAAATCACCTCTTTCCTTAGCCAATAAAGGAAGTTTACGCGGAGAGTGAGAAAGAAGCAAGAATTAGATGTTTAGACGGCTAAAATAACATGAGACAAATTTAATTTTTAAGCTATGCTTAATATCAAGTTGACTACTTTTTGGAGAATATAATGCAAGGTAATAGTAAAGTGATTGCGAGTTTAAATGGTTTGCTACACAACGAATTAGCCTCTATCGACCAATATTTTATTCACTCTCGTATGTATCAGGACTGGGGGCTCGACAAGCTTTATGAGCAATTAGAGCATGAAATGCAAGAAGAGCTAACCCATGCTGATGCACTGATAAAACGTATTCTGTTTTTAGAAGGTACGCCTAATTTAGCCAGTCGCCGTGATTTATTGATCGGCAGTGATGTAGAATCTATGTTAAAAAATGACCTTATTCTAGAGATGGAAGTGGTTGCTGGGCTTAAAGAAAGTATTAAACTTTGTGAACTTGAAGGCGATTATCAAA
Organism: Colwellia sp. F1; assembly: GCF_056238625.1. Lineage (NCBI taxonomy): Bacteria > Pseudomonadati > Pseudomonadota > Gammaproteobacteria > Alteromonadales > Colwelliaceae > Colwellia > Colwellia sp. F1. Next base: position 153,018 of record NZ_JBWDLI010000005.1, on the reverse strand, counting down.
GCCGAATTATGCTAGAAAAACTGTTAGAAGATACTGAGGAAGACCATGTTTATTGGCTTGAAACACAAATAGGTTTAATAGCCAGAATGGGCGTTAATAATTATATTCAATCGCATATGGGTTTTCATTTAGGTGGGTAAGCAAGTTCATAGTTGCTAAAGCAGTCTATAGACCAGCGCGTACACTGAAAATAAACACGCAAATAAGTAACAAGAGGATATTTGTATGAAGGGCGATAAAGGCATAATTGCTTTGCTAAACAAAGCACTTTCGGTTGAATTAGTTGCAATTAACCAATACTTTTTACATGCAAGAATGTATAAAAACTGGGGGTTAGCACAGCTCAATAGCGCAGACTATAAAACGTCAATTAAAAAAATGAAGCAAGCAGACGCATTAATTGAACGCATTTTATTTTTAGAGGGCTTACCTAATTTACAAGATTTAGGTCGTTTGCATATTGGTGAGCAAACAGTTGAAATGCTGCAAGCCAATATAGAGCTTGAATATAGCTCGCGTGCAGTGTTGCAAGATTTAATTGAATCTTGTGAGCTAAAACAAGACTATATTAGCCGGGATTGTGCTGAAGATTTATTGTCGAGTGTCGAAGCACAGATTGACTGGATTGAAGAGCAACAATACTTAATTGACAATGTAGGGTTAGAAAACTATCTACAATCAATGATGGCTTAAGCAACACTCGGTTCGGCTTCGGCAATTTGCATTAGCTTATTGTTAAGCACACCTTTACTACATTGGCAGCATTTTCCGCACTGTGTGCCAATGTGTAATTCACTACTTAATTGTTTCATCGTGTGCGCGCCGTTTTCTACTGCGGCTTCAATTTGTGTGTCGGTAACACCGTGACAAAGACAAACGTACATAATAAATATTTAACAAGGTTATAAATCAATAACGCTATAATAACCTAAACGAGAGTGATTATCAATAACATTTATAAAGTTCGTTAATAGCAATAATACCGAAGATGAACGAGTAACAGAGCAAAGAAGTCTGCTACAGAATCATTTTCGTCTATTTTTTAAAAATAACTCACGGTTAAAGCTGACTTAATTAACTAGGTTATTTTATTATTTATATTGCTGTACTAGCAAGCATCTATTAACTTCCTATCAATAGACACTTCCTCAAAGGGGATGTTGGCTTTCATGTTATTTTCTTCTTCTTGAAAATAACATCCCTGATAAGAGCAATGCGAATATACCCATTGAACCACCTGATTCCTCTTTCGCTGGCGCTGGCGGGGTAACGGGCGCTGGCTTGGCCTTAACCGTTACCGACGTGGTACTTCTATATTGCTTAAGGGTTTTTTCTTCAATGACTATTGTTAATGTTTGCGGTGACACTTTCGTCGTTGCTAACTCATAGATAAGTACGTTTTCACCCGCTGCTAGTGTGATGTCTTCATTAATCTCTAATGCGTCAATAATCACTGAGAATACAACTTCACCTACCAATGCTTCTGGTCGATTAATTACAGCAACAATAGTCTCGTTTTGCTCAACCGTTTTCGCTTCTAAAGCAACATCTAATGCTTTTTCTGCTAACGGCTCAAGCGTTACTTTAACGTTACCCGCTAAATTACCGTTATCACCGACTATGCTAAAGTTAACGTCTTTGTTCTCTGCTAAGTACATTACAGGTACATCAAAGCTTACATCCACTGAGTTTTCATCAGCTAACATTAACACCGTAACATTAATACCTAACGCTTCATTAAAGACAGTAAACTCAGTTTCACCAAATAAACGCTCTGGTCTGGTAATGGTAAAGCCAATATCACCACCCACCACTTGCGAACTAGCACTTTCTTCACGCTCTACTTCAACTTCAAACGGATCATCAACTGTGCCAATATCAGTATCAAGTACCGTTACTGTCATCCTTGTGTTTTCACCCATTAAGTCACCAAACGCTGAAAGACTTTTATTTTTTAATATGTAATTAACTACAACATCTTCACCGTCGGCATCAATCGCTCTTAGCTCAATTGTTTTAGTGCTTTCGCCATCATCCATCCAAATTGTTTGAAAACCATTAGCGCCACCACCAGCAGCTTCTAAGAAGAAGTATATTCTCCCTGAGCTACCACCAAGACGTTCAACGTCGATTGTAATGATTTCATTTTCAGCAACCGATTTTTCTAGTGCTTTAAAACTCACTAGCCCTAAATCTCTATCACCAACAAGGGTAACCGTCGCTACTTTTTGGGTAACAATGTCTGTATTACTATTTACTAATCTAAAAGTGACCTCTTTGGTTTCGCTTTCTTTAGCATCACCAATCACGGTATAGGTGTGTGACGCTGATTTTGAGCCACTAGGGATAGTCACTTCTACATCATCATACTCACCTTGCAAGTTTTCAATGGTAGTAATTACATTGCCTGATTGTCCTTCTGTACGCTCTAGCGTTAAGGTAAAGGTGTTTGAGCCTTTTACTTCTTGCGCTAGGCTATCATCAGAAAACTGAACATCACCTTCTAAATCTGTATCAACAAAGGTCATTAATAGGCTTGATATATTTCCTGGCCCTTGTAAATTAATACGCGATTGAATATCGTCAGTCGATGAATCTTTTGGTGCAGTTAATTTAACTGTAATGGTTTTGGTTGTGCCATTTAATTCATACTGCGTACCTTCACCTAAATACCACAAGGTTGCATTTACAGCGGTATTGTCAGAATAAACTAGCTCTAACGTTACCTCAAAATCTTCACCTTCTTTCACGCTTTTTGTGAGTGACTTAATAAACACGCTATTAACAACCGGATCTGGTGTCGGATCTGGTGTCGGATCTGGTGTTGGATCTGGTGTTGGATCTGGTGTCGGATCTGGTGTTGGATCTGGCGTTGGATCTGGCGTTGGATCTGGTGTCGGATCTGGTGTTGGATCTGGCGTTGGATCTGGCGTTGGATCTGGTGTACCCGTAGTATCTGGATCTGAAATAATCAGATAAACACCACCACTAACCTTACCTTCGCCCTCTTTACCAGTAGTAACATTAACCGACACAGCCCTTACACCGTCAATAACGCCATTATCAGGTATATTGATAGCTAATACGCCTGATGATACCCCATCGACAAATGTTACTTCACTAGCATAAGTAACGGCATCAGCGTCCCCCCTACCCGCCCATAACGTGGCGGTAACACTACCTACATTGCCATCTACGCGCTCTAATGGAACATTAATGCTTGTACCTTCTTTAACATGGTATTCGGTAGCAAAAAGCACCTCACTATTTAAAGCACTGTCTGGTATCTTAATATACCCCGTAGCATCATCTTCAATAACATTAACGGTTAATAAGTTAGTTGAGCCTATAACACTTGCTGTAGGGTGTTTTAACTCAACAGTAAAGCTTCTATTACCTTCTGCAATAGTATCTTGTGGGATAGTAATCGTTAATGGGCGCGTTTGACCGGGTGATAAAGTCACTTCACTAGCACTTAATAGGGATAACGAGGTTGAGTCAAAAGATATTACCGCATTACCTGTAGTACCTGTTCTTACTAAATTAACCGAGCCAGATTCACCTTCATTAATCGTAATAGATGATTGACTAAAAGACACATTGCCATCAACCACTTCTACATTGTCACTCACTGCAATAGTTACCGTAGCTGTGTCATTAGCACTAACACCTACACCATCACGAATACCTACTGTGAATGTTTCAGCCGCCTCAGGCGTACTGTCATTAACAATAGGAATAGTAAAATCAAAGGTAGTGACACCAAGCGGCACAGAAATACGTTGGGTTGCCCAAGTATAATCTGAAGCATTCGCAGAGCCATCTCTTGTGTATACTTCTACATAAGCGGTATCTGTAATAGGGTTTGTTAGGTTAATGGTAACACTAACACCACCATCATCTTCATTAGCGGCAATATTACTCGCCGCAATGCTTAACGTCGCTTCTCGTCTAAGGTTGTTGTGGTTTTCTAAAAAAGAGCCGCGTTCACGGGCTACTCTTGCATTATCTCTTTCACCATCAATACCACACGCTACGTCATTATAGATTTTGCTTGGATCTGAGTAAAAAGACAAAGATGAGTTGGATAAAGATAATAAGGTAGTCCCCCCACGACAATTTATCGCTTTAGCATAAGGAGTAACCCCACCTTCACCATCTTGATGCCCCATGCCATGACTATGGCCTAACTCATGCGCCGTAGCACCGCGACCCATACAAGTAGAGCGAACACTTATATAAGACATAGTAGCTATATCTCGATTGTTGCCTGGCCCATTGTGTGTTTCAGCACCACAAAAACCTATATCTGCACCGTAGTAAACTAACTGAATATCTACACCAGACAGAGACGCATCTTCAGTTGACATACTATGAGATTTTAATGTTCCAGCAGCACCCGTAGCCGTTACTTTGTCTATGGTGGATTCTGACATGTAGATTATGTTGTAGGAATAACTTGAACCCGCTTGTTGCAGGGCAGAATTGGCAAGGGCAACCTCAGAAGAGATTGCACTTCTTACTGAGTCTATGTTGTTACCATAATGCGCTTTAAAAGCCGCAGTATAGTAAATACCTAAGTCGATTGCTTGTGCTGATACTGAGGACAGTAAAGCACAAGAGAGTGCGAGTGGTTTTAGTAGTTTTGTTTTCATTGTAGGAGCCTTTACAGCTTAATTAAACCTAATAGAACCTAACTAGTTTAAAATTTCAAGCACTAATTAGTTAATAAGTATCTATATTCAATGAATAAAATTAACTAAATAAGACTTCCTGAGCCATTTGAATGTTTCTTCAAGGCGCTCATTATCACTGGGCAAAGCCGGTTTACCCCAGTAGAGCATGGTAATCTTGTCGCGACCTTAATTGCAAAAAAACTAAATACTGCCGTTAAGTGTTTTAGTAATAAAATTGTACTCACGTACCACAAGCCGATGATAATTCCCCCAGCTATGATAATAAGCGTGAAGGTTTGTCGTTAACTTATGCCGTTAACTTTTGCTGTTAATAAAAAAAAGCAGCCTCAGCTGCTTTTTTTAGGTTTACGTTGCTAGTTTACCAGTATGAACTTACCAAATTTTAACGCGTTTTTCTGGCGCTATGTACATGGCATCGCCTTTTTTTACATTAAATGCATCGTAGAACTCATTCATATTTGATAAAGAGCCTAACGCGCGGAACTCACCAGGTGAATGTGGGTCAGTTGCTACGCGGTTACGCATCGATTTTTCAACTATTTTAGAGCGCCAAATTTGAGCATAGCCCATAAAGAAGCGTTGATCGCCAGTTAACCCGTCAATGATTGGGGCTTCTTCACCGTTTAATGATGCTTTATAAGCTTTATAGGCAATAGTCACGCCTGATAAATCACCAATGTTTTCGCCTAAGGTTAATTCACCGTTAACGTGTAAGTCATCAAATACTTGGTAATTGGCATATTGCTCAACTAAAGCTTTAGTGCGGGCAGCAAATTCTTTAAGGTCTTGCTCTGTCCACCAATTGCGTAAGTTACCTTTGGCGTCATACTTACTGCCTTGGTCGTCAAACCCGTGGCCCATTTCATGGCCAATAACTGCGCCAATGCCGCCGTAATTTACTGCGTCGTCAGCCTGCATGTTAAAGAAGGGAGGTTGCAAAATAGCCGCAGGGAAAACAATTTCGTTAGCAGGGGGGTTGTAATAGGCGTTCACAGTTTGCGGTGTCATGTGCCATTCCCATTTTTGAATAGGGCCGCCAAGCTTCGCGATTTCTTTCTCAGCAGCTATTTGGCGAGAACGAATTATATTTCCAACTAAGTCATCGGGTTTGATAGATAATGCTGAATAGTCTTCCCATTGATCAGGGTAACCAATTTTAGGGGTAAAGGCGGCTAATTTCACTTGAGCGGCTTTTTTAGTATCTGCAGACATCCAAGTTAAGTCATCAATACTTGAGCTGTAGGCCTGACGTAAGTTTTCAACTAATTCGCTCATACGTGATTTAGCGTTAGGGCTAAAATGGCGAGCAACGTAAACTTTGCCAATCACTTCGCCTAAATTACTATTAACCACACTCACACCACGTTTCCACTGTGGGCGTTGCTCTTCTAAACCGCTAAGTTGTTTTGCGAAAAAATCAAAGTTTTCATTGTCTAATTCAGTGGTTAAATAACTGGAAAAAGCACTTAAGGTATTAAAGGTTAAATATTGCTTCCAAACATCAAGGGATGTTTGCTCAAACACGTTACCAAAACCTTCAATAAAGTCAGGTTGGTTAATAATAATGTCTTTTTGTGAAGCAACCCCTTCAGCAGTTAAATAGGCTTGCCAGTTAAATTTATCGGTGAGTGTATTTAAATTTTTGGTTGCGAATTTATTGTAGCGTTTTTCGCTGTCACGGCTTTGTACGCGCGTCCAGTGGTAGTCAGCTAAGCTTGTTTCTAGCGCCATTATATTCTGAGCAGCGCTTTTTCCGTTGCTAAAGCCGGCAAGCTTATACATGTTTTCAATGTGTGTTACGTAGTCGTCACGTAATTTTACAAAACGTTCGGTGTCATTAAAATAGTAATCTTTGTCAGGTAAATTTAAACCACTTTGCCAAATATGAATGGCATAGCTGCTTGAGTCTTTGGCGTCAATATTAACATAACCCGCCAGAGGGTTATTAACACCAATACTTGAATAGGTGCCAAAAAACTTGGCCAAGTCGTCTTTAGTTTGTAGCGCGTTAATCGCAGCTAATATTGGCTGAATAGGCGTTATACCATCGGCATTTCGTTTTTCACTGTTCATGTAAGAGCGAAATAAATCAGCTACTTTTTGCTCGTCTGAGCCTATTTTTAAGCCTTTGGTTGCAGCTAGTTCTTCAATAATGGCTTTTACATCGTCGTCGGCTTTATCGCGTAAGTCATAAAAAGAGCCAATCGCTGTTTTGTCACCGGGAATGGTGTGGGTTTTCATCCAACCGCCGTTAACATAACGGTAAAAGTTATCTTGTGGGCGCACACTTTTGTCTATATTGGCGAGTTCAATACCTGAAGCTAACGCTGTTTTTTGTGGTGCTTGAATGCTACTTTGTGCGGCAGCATTATTGTTGTCACTGGTACTACAACCGCTTAGCAGCAGTAAAGAAGAACATACAGCGCTTGTTATAATTGTTTTCATTGATTAGGTCTCATTTATGTTTAGTCGATTTATGCTGAGTAGATAAGGGGCGCTAATCTACTCTATACAGCTATATAATAGGTATTGATTCTCTACAAGTACTCATTATATAAAGGGATGAATTTATAGTATGAATAAACTTGTTGAAATTCTAGTTTGTAACACATTCATTTACATTTTCTCTTTACCCATGCTGAGTAATAAAAAGTGATAAGGTTTTTACCTTGTTGTCAGGGGAACTTTTTATTGTTTATTCTGGGTAAATAGCTCAATGGCACACTGGCACATTTCATCAATTTGGCTGGCGTCACCATAAATTCCATCAATAACAAGCTGCGCTATACCATGTAAAGTCGCCCAAGTAACTTGCGCTAAACGCAGTGTGTTTTGTGACTTTGGTAAAATTCCCTTTTGTTGCCATGCTTGTGTCATTTCAACTTGAAATTGAAAACTAGGGTAAGCAACGTTAATTAACTTTTGTGAAGACTCGGCTTTATCGTGAGTTGCTACGGCTTGATTTTGCGCTTGCTGTTTCCATAAGGTACTACCAAACATCAATTTATAAATAGCAGTATTTTGGCTAGCAAAGCGTACATAAAAGTGAACAAATGCGTGGTATTTCTCTGGTTCAGTTAATTTTTTATCATTAAAAATTTGCTCTGCTTGTGCTTGCCATGAGGTAAAGCCTTGTATAGCAATTGCACAAAGTAAATCATTTTTATCTTTAAAGTGATGATAGGCGGCCGTGCGAGACACGCCAATACGTTCAGCAAGCTTGCGTAATGATAAAGCGTCAATACCATTTTCGGTTATCATGGCGGTTGCGGTGGCAAGTAAGCTAGTGTGTAAATCACCATGGTGATAAGTAGAGTTTTTGCGCACCGCTTTAGATGTTAGGTGTTTGGTCATAATGGTTTTTATCTTTGCCTACTCTGTTATTACCGCTAATATGAATGCAGCCGTTAGTTAAGCGCGCTATGCGCTAAAGCGTTTTTCTATGCGGCATAACAACATTAGAGAAAATAATCCCCGCCACTAACGACATAAAAATAAGGAAGGTTTGTGAGCCTAAATCTACCACGTCTAACATGTGCTGCCCCGACACTAAACTATTTAGGCCAATATAAACTTTACTCCCTGGCACTAATACTACTAGCCCTAAAAGCCGTACAATTGATGAAGGTAAATTCATTATTCGAGAGAATAAATTACTGTAAATACCCAGCGCAAAAGCGCCAACAAAAGCGCCTAAGGCTATGCCTAAGTAACTACTAGCCCAAATGCTAAAACCAAAGGAAATATACCCTGAAATAATACCCCAAGGCGCATCTTTTAAACGCACTTTAAATAAAATAACCAAAGAGATAGACAAGGTAGTGACCGCAAGCCATGAGGTCCAAACTGGCATGGTTTCGGGCGGGATAAAGCTGACTTCGCCCCAAATAAGCTTACCTAATGCCATACCTAATACGGCACCAAAATACAGCTTGAACAACACCATAGCGCTGTCCATTATGCGTGCAGTACCCGACATTAAGTGTCGCGCTGCTAATTCAGACAAGCCGACGGTTAACGATAAACCCGGAATAAAAGCTATAATGCTCGAAAGAATAACCATCGGCATATTAATGCTTGGGTCAAATATTGAAATAAAAGAGGCTAGCAAGGCGGTCGTTAGCGCCGCCATTGGCTCTAACATTTCAGTTACACTACGTGATCGCTCCGCCCACATTACCAAGATAAATACCACAAAGCCTAAGAGTGTTGACCAAAAAACATCATGCCAGCTGGTATGCATTAGCATTGCAAAAGCGCCACTTGAAGCCCCAAACGCTAAAAATGTTAACAGTGTACCGTAGGGCGGTGGCTTTGCACTGACTTCCTTTAAGCGCTCTATTGCTTGGTCTAAGCTTCTTTGACCATTAATTAACTCATCGACTAATTCGTCGATACGGGCTAATGAACCCAAATCTATTTCGCCAGGCAGTACGCGTACTAAATGATTATACTGTTGTTCATCTTCGTCTTCATCGTCAGACATAATAAAGGTTAATGCGGTTGGGCTGATCAGAAACGACGCACGTACTTCTAAAAAATTCGCAATAGAAAGTAAGTTGTCTTCTAACCGATAGGCGGTTGAGCCTAACTTGTGCAGTGCTTTACCAAGTTGAATGATAAAGCGACGCTTTTGTTTAAAGTCATCAGTAGGTGTCATAACGTCACAAGTATGAAGGGTAAATAGAGCTTTTGCTTATGTTAATGTATTTTAGGTAATTGTAAAATTTTTCAGGAATAAAATATCAATTCGATTTTTATTGGAGGCAACCTGCTCTGGTGCAGTGGTCGACATTACTGCTAGGGTGTTAATTGCATTGTGCTAATAACCATTGTGATAAACACTGTATTGCCGGTGATGAATGATGCTGAATAAGGTAATACCCGGCGTTAGCATCAATTGGCTTAAAGGGGGACATTAAACGTTTTTGTTTAAAGTCTTCCGCAACTAGGGCATAACGGGCCATAGCAACACCGAGCCCGGCCTCAGCCGCCGCCATTGCCATATCAGTACGGTTAAAAAAGTGCCCTTGGTTATATTCAGCCTTGATCTTCATTTTTTTAAACCAGTACTGCCACTCAAATGATTTATCAGCCCCTTGCCAAGGCATGGCGTCGTGCAGTAACGTCACATTTTGCCAAAAGTTTTTACTCTTATCTGCTAAACTTTCTTGCCAATGAAAGCGTTGGTAATAACTGGGGCTCATAACTGGAATTAATTGTTCAGCAAGGAGTAATGTAGCGCGTGGATAGGTGTAAGGTGCTTGGCCATAATCAATGGCTAAGTCAAAACTGCTATTTTGGTGATCGACTAAAGCGCCCTCAGCAAAAGTTTGAATTGTAATGTTAGGGTAAAGGGTATAGAAATTTTGAAGTCGAGGTACTAACCATTTAAAAGCAAAAGAGGGGGTGAGTTTCAGGCGAATTTCGCCGCCCAAAATATCTTTTTGTTTTATAGTGTCAATGGCTTGTTGGATTTCTTCAAAACTACTATCAACCGCTTGTAACAGTAAACTACCAGCGTTAGTTAGCTTTATGCCTCGAGAGTGCCGTTCAAAGACTTTAAATGATAAACGGGCTTCGAGTAGATTGATTTGTTGACTAATTGCTCCAGTAGTAATGTGTAAGTATTTAGCTGCTTGGGTAAAGCTACCAAAATTTGCAGCGACCCTAAAAGTCGCTAAACCTGATAAAGTACTTCCGGTGATAGACATAACGAATTAGCCTTTAAAATATCTAAAAGCTAATATTAATATCTATCGATTGTTTAATACACTGTTTTATTTCACTATGCCGACATAAATTCAAAGTGGGCATGGGTATTTATGAAGGTATTAGTATTAGGAAGTGGTGTAATTGGCTTAACCTCAGCTTGGTATTTAGCTAAAGCCGGGCACGAAGTGACTGTTGTTGACCGTCAATCAACAAGTGCAGAAGAAACAAGTTTTGCCAATGCGGGGCAAATATCTTATGGTTATTCATCACCGTGGGCAGCACCTGACATACCGCTAAAAGCATTAAAGTGGTTGGCAAAAAAGCATTCACCACTTGTGGTAAAGCCAACTACCTCGGCTGATTTTTATTCGTGGACTATGAAGTTTTTACAGAACTGTAATTTAAAAAGTTATCAAACTAATAAAAATAGAATGTTACGCATCGCTAACTACAGCAGAGAGTGCCTAATTGATTTACGAGAAAGTACTGCTATAGCCTATGAAGGCAAGCAGCAAGGCACATTACAAGTGTTTAGAAACCAAGCCCAAGTTGATGCTGTTGAAAAAGATATGGCATTACTTAAAGACAGCGGCACACGTTTTAAGCTACTTAATACCGAAGAATGCATTGAAAAAGAACCCGGTTTAGCTCTAGTGCGTGATAAAGTTGTTGCGGGATTACATTTACCCGATGACGAAACGGGTGACTGCTTCTTGTTTTGCCAACAGCTAACACAAATGGCGATAAACGCCGGTGTGAAGTTTAACTTTAATGTGCAAATTAATCATTTACTTAGCGATAACGATAAAATTGTTGGTGTAGACACTTCCATTGGCACGCTTAAAGCAGACGCCTATGTTGTGGCGCTAGGCAGTTATTCGGTGAATATTGTTAAGCCGCATGGTATTAATTTGCCTGTGTATCCAGTTAAAGGTTATTCGCTTACTGTGCCTGTTACTAATGAAGCATATTCACCGGTTTCAACCGTGATGGATGAAACTTATAAAGTAGCCATAACTCGTTTCGACAAGCGTATAAGAGTTGCAGGTACTGCTGAATTAGCAGGTATTAACTTAGATCTTTTAGAAAAGCGCAAAGCGACTATTGCCATGGTAATTGAAGATTTATTCCCCCAAGGTGGAGATTTAGCGACAGCGGAATACTGGACCGGACTACGCCCTATGACACCCGACGGGACACCCGTGATAGGTAAAACGCATATTGGCAATTTATTTATTAATACTGGCCATGGTACACTTGGTTGGACGATGGCCTGCGGTTCAGGTAAATTGCTCGCTGATGCAGTGTCAAATAAACAAGCTGATATCGACACACAAGGCTTTGACTTATTTCGTTATCAGTAGGTGCTGTAGGCTAATAATAGGCTTTAGCTAACTCAAGCTTGCTCGGTAACAAGGTGCTCACTTAAGGATAAATATGACATTATTGATTATTCTCGCCTGTGTGTTTGGCGTAGTTGCCCTCATGGTGGTATTAGGGGAAAAGTTTGGTGAGCCGATGAGCACGGCGCAACAAGCCAAGTTCAGTAGAGTCAGTTGGATACTGGTGTTTTTGGTGTTAGTTGGCGCCGTTATTAGAGAAATGTTGTAACAATACAGTACTGATAAAGCAAAAAACTTTAGCAAGGCACGGTAGGAGAAACCTTTATTTTATGTAGCGAATGAGAGAACTGAAAAACTCTTACCCTGCATGAGCTAATTAAGCTTAGTGGTACTTCTTGCTTCACTGCTAAACATTAATCCGTGCGTATTAATATGTGACTTATAAGCGTCAGCGGTCATAGGTTTTGAAAAATAAAAGCCTTGAAATTCTTCTGTTCCCATAGCAGCCAAAGCGGCAACTTGCTCTTGTTTTTCTATGCCTTCAGAGACACACTTTATATTCAGTGAACGACACATCACATGAACGGCTTTTACTAAGTTACTGTGTCGTTGAGACGTTGTAACCATGTTGGTTAAGGACCGGTCTAACTTTAACTTGTTTATTGGGTAATCAGCTAATCTCGCGATATTTGAATAGCCGGTACCAAAATCATCAATAGAAATAATAAAGCCCCACGACTGAAGCCTTTGGATCATGTTAAGGGCTTCACTATTATTTTCTTCTAATGCCGTTTCTGTTATTTCTAATTCAATCTGATGTGGTTTAACATTAAAGTCTGCTAAATATCGCACTAAAGTTGGAATAAAATCTTTTTGGTTAAAATCAAAAGGCGATAGGTTAATTGCGATGGGTACCACATCGACACCATCTTGGCTCCACTGTTGTATTTGAGCACATACTTTTTGAATAATAAGATTGGTTAACGGACAAATTAGCCGATATTCTTCTGCGATAGGAATGAAGGTGTCAGGTGGCACAAAACCTAGTATGGGGCTATTCCACCTAGCTAGCGCTTCTAAGCCAATACATAACCCTTCTTTTGTTACCTTGGGTTGATAATGAACCTCAAGCGCTGCAGATTGAATAGCTTCGTCGAGCAACATTGAAATTTCATGCTTTTTCATAAAAAGTTGCGCGTTTTGCTGATTGTAGTAACTAAAGACATTGGTGTTACTTGCCTCTTTTAAGGCTTCTTGAGCGTTGGCAATAACTTTAGCACTGGAATTACCATCTTGAGGGAATTGCGCAATGCCAAATAAATATGACTGGCTAAATTGACTATTTAAAAGCGTGTATTCTCCATCGAGTACCTTTTTTATTCGAGACAGTAATTTAGTTAGCTCTTTAGTGCTTGGCGCATTAATTAATACAAGAAGCTTTCCTAAGCCTGCATCTGAGCACAACAGTACTTCTGTAATATTGTTTTTAATGCGTTTATAGGCTGCCTTGGTCAGTGCATGAAACTCAGGTTCGCTATACTTTAAGCTTAAATAGTCACTGTTAACACTTTGAATCGCAACAATATAAACCCCTTGGGGCTGTTTGGTTATTAAGTTTTCACATTGTCGTTCAAACCAGTCTTTATTCGGTAAACTGGTCTGCGAATCGGTATAACGTAAGCGCTTATATTTCTGCTCAACGGATATTAACGCTTGTTTTATTTTTTGCTCATTCGTACAGTCTGAAAATTCACAGATAGTGTAGGCTGAGTTCACTGCATTTTGTTTGGTAATTCGAAAACATGACTCTTTAACTTGTATTAATTGCGTTTTATTAGCGTCAATTGCGCTTAGTTTTGGCAATAAACTGGATAGGTATTTACTGGCTTTTTCTTGTTTGTTTCTTAAGTTAAATAGTAGGCTAGCTTGTTCATTAAAATCTACAATTTCGCCTTTGTCACTCACAATAACTTTCGGTTTATGGTGATGGGAGAAAAAGGTGCGGTAGAGTTCATTTTTAGCTGCTAAATGAGTATTAGCGTCTTGCATTGATTGATTTAAGCGTTTAGCGGCAATGCTAGTGCGTGCAACGGCAAGTGGTATACCAATATTATAAAAAGCAAATAAAATCCCCATAATGTACCAGTGAGTGTTGGGTAGTTGCTCAGGCGGGTTAAATAATAGCGATAAGTCAACATTGTAAAGTATCATTAAAAAAGGCGCTATATTTAAGGCAGCATAAAAAATTGCAGGGCGATAACCTAATAATATAAACGCTATCGTCGGACAAGCGAACATATACAAGGTACCCATTTTAGCCAGCTCAAGATCGGTTATAAATAAATTTATTGTTAAACTGGCAGCTATAGTACAGATTAAAAATAGGTGTGAACAAAGCACATAGTATTTATGGCTAGCAATTAACAAGAGAACGATTATTGAGAAAAATGAAGCTGAGAGTATGATGACGTGCATTAAGCTTAGCTGGAGCGCAGGACCCAAGGTATGCAATACCACCGCAAAACAAACGACCATGACGGTTGATAAAATAATTCTAAGCGCGCTTATTCTCCAGTTAGGTGTTTTACTGTTTGAATTATTGTGATCAGTTAATAAAAAAAAATTAAGAATAGCGAGTTTGTATCGTAAAAACACTTAACCTTACCTGCGTCCATGTATAAAACTTAATTATTATAGTACCTTAAGAAAAATTATATTAACACTTAAATTAATGCGGTGTATTTCAGGGGTGTGTTTTACCTTTTTGAGCGCCTGTAACGGGTTTTATATAAGGGGGGGGCTTGTCGTCGATTACGTTATTCTTAATAAAATAACAATAAAAAACCCTCTAACCATTATGATCAGAGGGTTTATTTTACTCGCAAGTTAAAAATCCTTAACGGTAGTTTTGTTAATAAATTGCTAGTTGTCGGTACATTGCTTTAATAGCTTTGTCAGAAAGCTAGCATTTTAACCATTAACCATTAACCATTAACCATTAACCATTAACCATTGCTTACTTCTTCAAAATCAGCATCTATTATGTCGTCATCTTTAGCGCTGTCATTAGCGGCACGCTCTTGATATTGCTCTCCTTGTTGCTGTTGCGCTTGCTCTGCCTGCATCATGTTACTGTAAGCGTCTTGTAATGCTTTTTGTCGCATTTCAATGGCCGCTTTATCATTACCATTGACTGACATTTTCAGTTGCTCAATTAATGACTTAAGCTCGGTTTGTTGCGCTGTTGCTAATGAAGTCATGGAAGTTTCAACCGTGTGAATTAATTGATCCGCTTGGTTACGCTGTTCAACTAGCTCACGCTTTTGTTTATCTTGCGTTGCGTGTTGCTCAGCATCGCTAACCATGCGATTAATTTCATCTTCCGTTAACCCACTTGCCGCGGTAATGGTAATACTTTGCTCTTTGCCTGTCGCTTTGTCCTTGGCAGACACATGTAAAATACCGTCTGCATCAATATCAAAGGTTACTTCTACTTGTACAGTACCACGTGGACCAAGTGTAATATCGCTTAGGTTAAATTGTCCTAACGACTTGTTGTCAGCTGCCATTTCTCGTTGGCCTTGTAATACATGCACAGTGACCGCCGTTTGGTTGTCTTCAGCGGTAGAGAAGGTTTCAGATGCACGTGTTGGTATGGTGGTATTTTTATCAATAAGCTTAGTCATTACGCCGCCTAAAGTTTCAATACCCAAAGTTAGTGGTGTTACATCCAGTAATAATACGTCACCAACTGCACCTGAGAGCACACCCCCTTGAATTGCAGCGCCCATGGCAACCGC
This sequence comes from Colwellia sp. F1, assembly GCF_056238625.1. Taxonomy (NCBI): domain Bacteria; kingdom Pseudomonadati; phylum Pseudomonadota; class Gammaproteobacteria; order Alteromonadales; family Colwelliaceae; genus Colwellia; species Colwellia sp. F1. The sequence goes on along the minus strand of NZ_JBWDLI010000005.1, from coordinate 137,463 downwards.
TTCATCTGGGTTTACATCTTTACGTGGCTCTTTACCAAAGAAAGCTTGCACGGCTGCTTGTACTTTTGGCATACGTGTTTGACCACCAACCAAAATAACCTCGTCAATATCGCCTTTACTTAGGCCAGCATCTTTTAATGCTTGCTCACACGGTGCGATAGTTTCTTTGACCAAATCATCAACGAGTGATTCTAATTTAGCCCGTGTTACTTGCACGTTTAAATGTTTAGGGCCACTTGCATCAGCGGTAACATACGGTAAATTCACATCGGTTTGCAATGCCGACGACAACTCTATTTTCGCTTTTTCAGCTGCTTCTTTAATGCGTTGTAATGCTAAAGAATCATTGTTTATATCAATACCGCTGTCTTTTTTAAACTCTTCTGCCAGGTAATTAATTAAACGTGAGTCAAAATCTTCACCGCCTAAAAAGGTGTTACCATTGGTTGCAAGCACTTCAAATTGTTTTTCGCCGTCTATAGTTGAAAGCTCAATAATAGACACATCAAAGGTACCGCCACCTAAATCGTAAACAACAATGTTCTGGTCTGTTTTACTTTTCTTGTCAATACCGTAAGCCAGTGCTGCTGCTGTTGGTTCATTAATGATACGTTTAACATTAAGCCCAGCAATTTTTCCTGCGTCTTTGGTTGCTTGGCGCTGTGAGTCGTTAAAATACGCTGGTACGGTAATTACCGCTTCAGTGACTTTTTCACCTAAATAGGCTTCGGCATCTTTTTTCAATTTACGTAACAATTGAGCTGACACTTCTTGGGGTGACATCGACTTACCATTCACTTCAACCCAAGCATCGCCGTTATCTGCTTTTACTATTTTGTAAGGGGCGATCTTAATGTCTTTTTGCACTTCTTTGTCGGCAAACTTACGGCCAATTAAGCGTTTAATTGCAAATAAAGTATTGTCAGCGTTGGTCACCGATTGTCTTTTGGCGGGTTGCCCTGCAAGTGTTTCATTGTTTGCATACGCGACAATTGACGGTGTAGTACGGCTACCTTCTGCGTTGTCAATAATCTTAGCTACACCACCTTCCATAATTGATACACATGAGTTTGTTGTACCTAAATCTATACCTATAATCTTAGTCATAATAACCACCTATATTTAAAAAGGGTTTAATCCAAAAGGTCTTATGCTTTATGGTATCTCCAGTGAGCAGTGAGACCACTTAAACAACCTTGGCTGTTTGTTAGTGGTGCTATAGTACGCTAAGGCGAGTGATGCTACTGTCATAAAAGTGACACTTAGGATGATATTGTTGTTAGCAATTAAAAAAGCGATAATTTATTTTGGGATCAATGATTTATTTTCGTGATTTTTATCAAAAAAATAATGTTATTACGTTATATCGCGGTCTCAGTGATAAGTATTTGATATTTTTTATTGATAGCTATAGTATTTATTTAAGTTGTTTTTTTAGTTTGTGATATTTTTGGCGTAAAACAAATAACACAACGTAGTAAGTTGTTAACGAGGTAAGGGCGTATTTCAGTGGGCCTTAAGGGGAAGCTGTTTGTACCGTGATATCCGTTACGAAATAGCTTCTTGTTGCCCATAATACTCTGCCATGAGCAAATTTATGCAATGCTGATACACCCTAGTTTGCTTTAGTATTTCGTTAAGCGTCGTAACTTTGGCTGTAACGGCTAAATATTAATTATTATAGAGTTTATTTATGGAAAGTAGCACTAAAGCGCCAACGGGGTTAGTCGAAGCAGGCTACTGGGTTAGTCAATCTTTTCTTGTGTTTGTTATTTTTATTTTGTTGGTTTTACTGCTAGCAGGAGTATGGTGTTTTTTGCGTCATCGCCGTGCTACCAAAGCACAAAATTTGTTAGTAGATGAGTTACGTGAGGGGGCAGACTCTTTTCGTTACCTTGTTGAAACAGCCCATGAGGGGATTGCTGTGGTGCAAAATACACGGCTGGTATATCTCAACCCACGTATGTGTGAAATGAGTGGCTATAATGAAGCAGAGCTTAAGGCGCTAACGTCGTTCTTACCGCTAATTCACCCGTCTGCACGCGAACAAATGATGGATAACTATAAACGCCGTGTGGCTGGGAAACCGTCTCCGCAGCGTTACGAAAGCCTCTTTTTAAGAAAGGATGGCACGAGTTACCCTATTGAAATAAGTGGCGTAGCAATTGTTTGGGGTGGGCAACCTGCAACGCTTAATATGCTTACGGATATCTCAGATCGAAAAGCCGCTGAAGAAAAAATTCTTTACCTTGCTCATCATGATAGCCTCACTGGTCTTGTGAATCGCTCTGTACTGAATGAGCATATCAAAAAAGCTATTCGTTTAGCACAACGTAGTAAGGAGCCATTTGCCGTATTATTTATTGATCTTAACGGCTTTAAGCAAATAAATGATACCTATGGGCACGAGGTGGGCGACGTTTTGCTGCAGCAAGTTACCGCGCGTATTCAAGGAGAGTTAAGAGATACAGATACCTTTGCACGCATTGGCGGGGATGAGTTTGTTGTGTTGTTAGCTCAAATAAAAGACAACCAAGATGTACAGCAGGTGATGGCTCGTATTAAAGCGGTAATGGAAATACCATTTCAAATTAAGCACCATGAGCTTAATTGCTATGTTAGTCAGGGGGTTGCACTGTACCCTAACGACGGCACATCGGTACAAGCCTTATTAAGTCATGCAGATAAAAACATGTATGTTGATAAATGCAGTTACTATAACCAGAATAACCGCCCAGCATAGTGCTTTCATGCTGGGGGTAAGCGTTTAAGTGGTTTGTTCATTATAGACTCCAAAAGTGTACTTGCGTTTTTTACGACGACCACATTATTAAAATATTACCTTTTGTTATCTCACGCTAAGGAGGTAAACTTAAAGCATGCTTTAAGTTGTTATTCGTTATTTATGTCAAAAGAAATCCCACAGTTACCACAAAAAGCCAGCCCAGTGTTAGTTAAGCAAGCGAATATGTTTGCAGACTTACCGGCAAAATTAATTGAAGACTTTCAACAAGACTTTCAGCTGAATGAGTGGCACAAGGGCGACTATATTGACTCAAACATTCTATTGAAGCGTTTTTTTGTCGTTATTGATGGGCAATTAGAAATTAAAAAGAGCAACCCTGAAACGGGCAGGGAAGCAACGTTAGATATGCTTTATGCTGGTGATTGCTTTGATTTAATGGTGCTATTTGACGACCAGCCGCACGACGTTATAATTGCGCCCTTAACCACGGTAAAGCTATTGTCAGTAAAGCTTACTACTATGCGGCATTGGTTGTGGACTTACCCTGAGTTTAATCAACAGTTTATGCCTTATTTAGCGAAGAAGATGCGTGAAAAAGAGCAACAAGCCAGTGATTTAATTTTGCACGATGTGCCAACGCGTTTAAGTCGTATTATTTTAGAGCATATTAATAAAATAAAGTTTTATACTGGCACGAGAGAGGCCGAACATCAGCATCATTTAGTGAATGGTTTAAATGATGAAACATTGGCGCGAATGACGGGTTCAGTAAGGCAGGTTATTAATAAACAATTGCAACTGTGGAAAAAAGCAGACATTCTCGACAAAAAGCGTAATCAGCTAATCATTAAAGACTTAGAAGCATTAGAAAAAGCCGCGTGTGACACGCAAAATTTACCCAACGCTCCTTTACGAAAGTAGTGTTAGCCAAGTAAAGTTGCGTACACTAATATCCACAGCTGACACTTAACACTTAACACTTAACACTTAACACCTCACACCTCACAGCCCACACTTCACCTCAGGCTTAAGCGATAACAGCTAATCACTTATTTTTTGTAAAGAAAATGCGCCTCGAATATCGCCTAGGTTAAAACCGGTTGCCTGATCCTTCGGGTATAGCGAGTTAATTTTATCAGCAAGGTTTTCCGTAATATTTTCACCATGGCATACTAAACAGGCACCCGCGGTTGGTATGGCTTTCATATAACGATAAACGGTTTTATCAGCGCTTTTAACGATGGCTGAATGCTCCATTGTACTGATATTTTCTCCAGCCGCTTTACGTTGCTCAAATTGCGCTAAAACGTCAGCTTCCCATTGGTCAGGAACATTGCCACTGTTACGCACTTTGCTTGAGGTGCGGGCAATGGTCCAGTTTGATAAAGCCGCATGTTTTTTAGCAATAGGTCCTGCTTCCGTGTTACATACGGTTAATGCTTTTATTGGGCCTTCAGCTTTCATTGCGCCAGTTAATACAGATTTTAACTCACCGCCAAAGGCTTTTACCAATGAGCGCGCTTCAGTCGCATGTTGCGCTAGGACTGTTTTATTTATGTTAACGTCATTCGCGCTGACTAATAAAGGTAAGGCAACTAACGTAATTACAGTGTTTTTTAAGACTTTTGCTATAGATGTTGTCGTCATTTTTTATTTCCTATTGCTTAGGGTGAAGTATTGCCAATATTACAAACATTAAAGCTATTAAAAATAATTCAGTAGTGATTGATAATATGCATTGTTATTTGCTAATTCCTTATGATTACCTTGGGCGATAATTTCTCCCTGTTCTAGCACAATGATCTGATCCATTTTTTCTAACATCAGTGGCTTATGTGTGATCACAAGTAAACTTTGATGATGCTGGTTAACATGCGCTAAGATGTTTTTCATCACTAGTTGCTCGTTAACATGATCTAAGCCTTTAGTTGGCTCGTCTAAAATCAATACACTGGCAGTGCGCAGTAATAATTGGGCAATTTGTAAACGTTGAATTTGTCCGCCAGAAAGGCCTATACCCGTTGAACCTAACCAGGTTTGAAAGCCATTGGGAAGTGCATCAATAAAGTCGATTAGGTTCACTAATTGGCAAGCTGTGCGCATTTCTTCTAGTGTAGCGTCGTGTTTAGCCAAGCGTAGATTGTCTGCAATACTGGCATCAAAAATATGGCCTTGTTGGCTCATTAAGGCGATTTCTTGACGCAAAGAAGTTGTTGTTATCAGGCTTAAATCTGTATCCGCTAAGGTTATTTTTCCTTGGCTTGACGGTAGAGCTAAGCCTGTTGGCCAAAAACCCATCAGCAAGTTAATTAACGTTGATTTACCTGCGCCACTTGCGCCAATAATGGCAACTTTGTCACCGGCTTTAATCGACAGGTTGATGTTGGTTAAACTGGCGGATGTTTGCTCAGGGTAATAAAAGGTTAGGTTGTCGAAGTGAATATCGCCTTGTTTTGCTTTTTCTGCGCCATTGTTCGCTGGTTTTTCTTTGTCAATAATGGCAAATAGCCTAGCAGCACTTGCTAAACTTTGTGGTAGTAACTGTAGGGCTAGTGGCATATTAATAACCGTTTCAAAACTAACGAGGACCAGTAAGATAACAGCGACCAACGACTTACTGTCTATAGTACCTGCTGTTAAAAAAGGTAATAACACTAAGAAACAGGCAAGGGCTGATAGGTGAATCAGTAGAAAAGTTATCGCGTTTAAACCTGCATTGATGCGCAGTAAACGATAACGCACACGGTAATATTCTTGTGTAATCCCTGCAATAGAGCGCTGGTAACGGGTGCTAACTTGGTACACTAGCAGGGTTTTAATTGCGCCCATACCATTAACTAAGGTTTCGGTTAACTGGCTTTCTAATTGTGCGATTTTATAGGCGTCTTTGCGCGATGCTAGGTAACTTATGATGGGAGAAATCAGGGCAACAATTAATAACGCTGCTAACATTAGCCAAGCAATAGTGGTTGAAAAAGTGGCTAAGGTATAACAAACAATTGGCACTGATATTAAGGCAACGGTAATAGGTAATAAAACACGCAAATAAAAGTTATCTAGGTTTTCAATGTCTTGTTGTATTCTTGCCAGTAAATCTCCTGAACGTAAGTCCATTTGATAATAAGGTAACAAAGGCTCAAGTTGTTGGTAAAAGTAATGGCGTAAGCTTGCGAGTGCGTTAAAGGTTGCTCGGTGCGTTAGCATCCGCTCGGCATAACGCCCGGCAGTACGTACTATGGCTAAAAAACGAATAATCGCCGCTGGGGTAAAATAATTTACCGTAATACCACTGGCCCCGCCTATGGCCATCAGGGTGATAAACCAACCTGAGATTGCTAATAAACTAATGTTCGCGACTATGGTGATGACCGATAATAACGCGCCAAGTAACATAAGTGGCAGTTGTGGCTTTAGTAGCTGCAGCAAGCGCATAAATGTTTGTGCGTTTACCTTGTCACTGCCAGCAGGAAGATGAACATTGCGTATTGGTGAATCGTTTGTTTGTGAATGTGTTACTTGTGTTAAGTTGTCCTTCATAACTCACCTCTCATAAGTAACTGTTGTGCATAATACCCCTGATGTGCTAACAGTGCTTGGTGTGTACCAGATTCGATGATTTTTCCTTGTTCAAGAACAATTATATTTTTCGCGTCAATCACCGTATGTAAACGGTGTGCAATAACAATGACCATATTATTTTTTGCGTAATCATTAATGGATGCAGTGATAATTTTTTCAGTTGCCTGGTCAAGGTAACTGGTCGGCTCGTCTAGTATCAGCACCTTAGGCTGGTGGTAAAAAACACGGGCTAAAGCTAAACGTTGTGCTTGTCCGCCAGAAAGCCCTGCACCGGCTTCGCCGATGTTATTGTTAATACCCTGCCTAAGGCTTGCTACAAAACTGCTTAACCCAGCTTTTTGCAGCGCATCGTAAATGCGATCATCTTGATAACTGTCAGACATAGCAACATTAAAGGCTAATGAGCCATAAAACACTTGAGCTTGTTGTGAAATCCACCCGCAATGTTGTAACCAGCTATCACGATTAGCTGAAGTTAATAACTGGTTGTTGACGCTAACTTGGCCCGCAGTCGGGGAAATAAAGCCTAATATTAAATCAGTGAGGGTCGATTTTCCTGAGCCGCTTTCACCAATAATGGCATATAAACCAGGCGATGAAAATTCAAGGTTTATATTGCTTAAGGTATTACTGCGCTTTGGATAAGCAAATTCTGCTTGTGTTAGCTTAATAGTAAAAGGAGCGGTAAAAGTGGTGTTTTGTGTTTTGTTTGGTACGGGCTGGCTTAGAATATCAACCAAGTCTTCTGCGGCGGTGACACCGGCCATTTTTGCATGGTACTGTGTACCAAGCTGCCTAAAGGGTAAGTAAAATTCTGGTGCTAACAAGAGCACCCATAAGGCAAACACATAGTCTACATCAGCGTAATACAAACGAAAACCCAATACTACGGCGACTAAAGCTATTGAGATTGACGCTAAAAACTCTAAGACAAAAGAAGAAAGAAAGGCGATTTTTAACACGCCCATGGTTTCATTGCCGTAATCGTCACTAATTTTTTTCACCGCGGCAATTTCTCTTTTTGAGGCATTAAATATTTTCAGTTGCGTCAATCCTTGAATAATATCAAGAAAATGGCCACTCATCCGTTGAAGTTTAGCCCAATGCTTTTGGTTTAAGCGTTCCGCTTTGTGGCCAATAAGGATCATAAAAAATGGCACCATCGGCGCGGTTACTAAGAGAATAAGTCCTGACTGCCAGTCGATAGGAAAAACCGCGATTAGTATTGCTAGCGGAATAACGGCGCAATAGGCAATAACAGGTAGATAACCAGCAAAGTAATCCTCTAATGAGTCAATACCTTGGTGTAACAAATGTGCAAGTTTACCACTCCCTTTGGTTTGCGCAAAAGACGGACCTAATTGAAATACGCGATACAGCAGGCGTGAGCGAATATTCGCTTTTATATTCATGGCGCTGCGACGGCTATAACATTCACTAAAATAACCCAGTGCAGCACGACAAAAAATAACCCCCACTAAAGTGATAATAATCATACTAAACTTGGTAAGTATGGTGCTGCCTGCGACGAGGCTGTTGTTCGGGTCATTAAAGAAAAGAATACTTTTGTCTGAAAATATAACCCAGTCAATAAGGTAAGCTAATATGGCGGTTTGTAAGATCATTAAAAGTCCATTGAATGATCCTAAAGCAATCGCGATAGTTAACTTACCGTGAGCGTGTTTTTTTTGCGCTTTAAGCCAAAGGTTAGTGTGCTTTTTTTGTTGATCAGTTTTTTTTGTCATGTTGTTCTAAGTGGTCACTTCTTTATGCGTAATGGTATAAGTAAGCGGTAAAGCACTATTGCATTAGCGCATACTTACAGCGAAATTTATGACGGCTTATCACTGTTTTGATCATCAGCAATATTGTCTACATGTTGTTCCATTTCGTACCACATCACATTAATAATACCGAAAGCAACCGCAAGTAATACCCCTAATATCCAACTAAAATACCACATGAAATCTTCCTCTAAATTTGTTTAATATGTTCTTCATCAGTTAATCAATAGGCGCTGTGATTGTTTTGCTCAATTTCAGCAATAGTCACGGTACGCCACATTTTTTTATAGCACCAAAAGGTGTAACCAAGAATAACAGGAATAAAAATAGCGACGACGACAAACATTAAGGCCAACGTGTCTGCACTTGAAACAGTGTCCCACATCAGCAAGCTATGAGCAGGTTGGCTGCTTGAGGGCATTACAAACGGAAACATAGCAATGGCGGCGGTTAAAATAATGCTAGCAATGGTTAAAGCGCTTGCAATAAATGCGGTAACTTTTATCGACATTTTATTGTTTTTATTGCGTAATAAAAACGCAACGATTAAGGGCATTAATATACCGGTAACCGGCACTAACCATAAAAGTGGGGTGTTTTGGTAGTTATGAAACCACGCACCGGCAGTGACTGCGACTGTTTTGAGTGTAGGTTGCGCCTGTCCCATTTTGTCAATAGTGCTGGTAACCACATAACCATCAATACTTTGCCACACCAAAACACCAGCAAGGGCGAACGTGAGCGATAACACCACGGCAACCACACGACCAATATTGGCAGAGCGTTGGGCTACATTGGCGTCTGTTCGCATCACTAACCAAGTTGAGCCATGCATCAGTACCATGGCAACACTGACAACACCTGTTAATAAAGTAAAAGGGGTGAATAAGGCGAAAAATGACCCCGTATACGTAACGCGCATGTATTCGTTAAAGTTAAAGGGCACGCCTTGTAATAAATTACCAAAGGCGACACCGAAAACCAATGGCGGCACCATAGAACCGACAAATAATGCTTTATCCCAATGAGTACGCCATTGTTCTGAGTCGAGCTTACTACGGTAGTCAAAGGCAAGGGGGCGTAAAAATAAACTGAACAGCGTTAACATCATCGCGAAATAAAAGCCACTAAAGGCCGTGGCATACACTAACGGCCAGGCGGCAAAAAGTGCAGCCCCTGCGGTAATTAACCATACTTGGTTGCCGTCCCAATGGGCACCTACAGTGTTAATAACGACACGGCGTTCAACATCTTTTTTAGCGACAAAAGGTAATAAACCACCAACGCCCATGTCCATACCGTCAGTAATGGCAAAACCGATAAAAAGAAAGCCGATAAGCCCCCACCATATTAGTTTTAATGTTTCGTAATCAAACATGATTTTCCCCTTAAGAGCTTTGGCTGCGAAGGCCAGGTGCTAACATGGCTTCTTGTTCAAAATGATAGCGGCCCGTTTTTAACGCACTAGGACCTAATCGAGCAAACTTGATCATTAAATACATTTCAATAATAAATAAAATGGTATAAACAACAATAAAAGCGACCAGAGAGAATATTAAATCGCTTACGGCCAAATTAGACGTTGATAAAAAAGTTGGTAAAACTTCACTGATAGCCCAAGGTTGGCGACCAAACTCGGCAACAAACCAGCCTGTTTCTATTGCTATCCAAGGCAGGGGTAGTGCAAAAAGTAGGGCTTTTAATAACCAGCGCTTTTCTTCTATTTGTCGTTTAGCGTTAAAATAAAACGCTAAAACAAACAACAGCAACATGATAAAACCACAAGCCACCATGATTCTAAACGCCCAAAAAATAGGAGCGACTGGCGGGGTTGAGTCTTTTACTGCCATTTGTATTTGTGCTTCTGTGGCATCAACAACTTTGTCGGTATAGCGCTTAAGGAGTAAACCGTAACCAAGATCATGCTTAGTTTCGTTAAATTTAGCGATGTTTTCTGGCGTTTCTTCCCCATTTCTTAATTTAGTTAAATACTTGTAAGCAACCATGCCATTTCGAATTCTAGGCTCGTGGGCTTTTTGTAAATCGCGCAAACCAACTACTTCGCCATCTAACGAGCGCGTAGCTATTATGCCCAGTGCATAAGGGATTTTTACCGCATAATCGGTTGTCATGGTTTCATCGTTGGGTAAACCTATTAAGGTAAATGCTGCTGGTGCTGGCTCGGTATGGTATTCAGCTTCAATGGCGGCAAGTTTTACCCGTTGTACTTCGCCCACTTCATAACCTGATTCATCACCTAACAGAATAACCGATAATATTGCTGCTAGACCAAAGCCTGCGGCAACAGAAAAAGAGCGCTTGGCAAAAGCAATATCTCGGCCTTTAAGTAGGTAATAACTGCTAATACTTAAGACAAACATTGCCCCAGCAACATAACCCGCTGCGACTGTATGAATAAACTTAACCTGAGCAACGGGGTTAAAAATAATTTCACTAAAGCTCACTAGCTCCATGCGCATTGTCATGTAGTTAAACTCACTACCAATTGGGTTTTGCATCCAACCATTGGCAATTAATATCCACAAAGCAGAAAAGTTTGTCCCCAATGCCATTAAAAAGGTGCCCATTAAATGCTGGCGTTTACTTAACCTGTCCCAGCCTAAAAAGAACATGCCGACAAAAGTGGACTCAAGGAAAAACGCCATTAAGCCTTCAATGGCAAGTGGTGCGCCAAAAACATCGCCAACATAATGCGAGTAATAAGCCCAGTTGGTACCAAACTCAAACTCCATGGTAAGGCCTGTAGCAATACCAATGGCAAAGTTAATACCAAATAACTTACCCCAAAATTTGGTCATGTCGCGGTAAATTTCGCGGCCCGTCATGACAAACACAGCTTCCATGATGAATATAATCCAAGTTAAGCCAAGGGTTAGGGGCACAAATAAAAAGTGAAATAAGGCTGTAATAGCAAATTGCCACCGCGATAGTTCTACTAAGGTTTCGTTAATCATATTGACTCTCTTGTGCAATAAGTGCCTTGTGCATTGGTCTCGTTAATGCTGCCAGCATTCAGTTTATTTATATTTAATTTTCACTGTCTTTTTTAGCAAAAAGCGCTTGTTTAACCGATAAAATTTTTGTTACCCCAGTGCCTAATTTCATTAGGGTATTTAATTGTTCAGGGGTTAATTTTTGTAACTCTGCTGCCCAGTTAGTGATCATTTCTAATAAGTCATGAATATCTTTCATCCGCTGTTGAGCATACACTTCACTGTCGGTTTCAGGGGGTTCAAGTAGCAAATTCCGTAACAATGACAAGGTTGGGTCTACCTCACGTTTGCGTCTTTCTTCAAAAACAATATTTGCCATGTCCATAACACTGCCAATGGCGTTGTAATATTCTTTACGATCACCTGGCACGTGCGTCACCTGCACTAGCTTCCATGACTGTAGCTCCTTAATGCCCATGCTGACATTACCACGAGAGATATTAAGCGTACTGGCCAGCTCATTCGCGGTAATAGGTTTATCACTAATCACTAATAGGGCATACATTTGACCAACGGTACGGTTAAAACCCCACTTACTGCCCATTTCACCAAAGTGATAAACGAATGACTGATTTTTTTCTGAAATTTCCATAGCACCAATATAAAGTTTCAATATTTTCTGAAAGTTTAAAACATTTTGAACCTTTGATCCAGATCAAATAAAAAAATCGCTAAAGCGAATCAACACTGGCTATTGAGTATCAAGATAAGCTTATGTTCATCATAATATCTTACCCAGACTAAGTAATGGATATAGCAATAAAGGTGCCAGTAATGTTTTTATTTAAGCTTATGAAAATTAATGATTTTATTGTTTGTTGTGGCATAAGAATAAAAAATAACTTTCCATGGTGACATAAATGACATTTAATGGCGTCAGGCGTGACAATTATGGCAATAATTATGAGGGAGTAATGCAATTGGTACATCAAACTATTCAAGCGATAATCGAATCTATTGAGAAACCCGCAATTTATATTACCAATGATTATTCGATTGAGGCGGTTAATCAAGCGTATCGTGACACCTACACAACAGAGGTGTTGTTAGGAAAAAGTAAATGCTATGAAGTATCGCACAATGCGACTAAACCTTGTGACCAGTTAATTGAAACAGGCTATTATCGCCGAGTGGGGAGTGTTGAAAAACAAAAAGCGAATTTTAGATTAATTTGCGCAAGCCATAAAAACATAGAAACTATGGTGAGCGAGGGGACATTTCGCGAAGATTTGTATTATAGAATTGCCGCATTTCCTATTCGTTTACCAACGTTAAAAGAAAGACAAGCAGATATCCCTTTATTGGCAGAGCACTTACTATTAAAGAGTGAGTTTTCATCAAAAAAATTTACGGGTGAAGCATTAGCCACACTATCAAAATACCATTACCCGGGTAATGTGCGAGAGCTTAATAATATTGTTCAGCGCAGTGCTTTATTAAGTGATGATGAACTTATTAATGTAGAACATTTACCTCAAAATATAAAAAGTGCTAACAGCGAAACATCGCATTCAGCTAATTTAATATCGAATGAAAAAAAATACCTTATTGAACTACTAAACCAATATGGTAACCAACCCAAATTGATTGCTGATAACTTAGAGATAAGCGTTAGAACGCTTTATAGAAAATTACAAAAACACCAGTTGAATGTTAAAGAATTTACACTCCCTAACAGAATAACTTAAATGCCAGTCTAAAAGAATAACTAACTGAATGGCTTAAATGGTACTAAAAACTGCTGTGCTTTGATGCATACTCCCTGCGCATTATAGCTGCGGTCATGCACAGTAATATTTCCCTCGCTGTCTTGGGTGATAATATTTGTTGTTCTAGTGCCATATTCTGGCGAAACTATAAAAATAGAACTCAGTCGCTCTTCCCAATCTAATGGTACACCGGTATTAGGGAGTTGTTCGATTGACGCTTGTTGGTTATTTTTCATTAACTCAAATAATGCATTGATGTCTAGATCTGTATTTAAGGTAGAAAGATCACTGTGCGCGTTAATAAATGCCGTTAGTTTTTTTTGCCCTAGCGCCATTTTGGGCCAAATATCGTCCAAACTACCATTACATAAACTGTGAAAGCCTGTGGTTAATTTTTGTTGTTTTTGCGTGGTGCTGTTAAAGCAGGTGAGTTGATCTAATTGGCCAAAAACTAAATTAAAACCATTGTAATGATGTGCCGAGCTGGCCAGTTGCTCACTTATTTTAGCATCGTTTGTTGATAAGGCTTGTAATACTAACTCACCACGTGATTTTTTACCTTGATCAAATAATTGCGGTTGACGGTAATTTGTTAACGCACTAAAACGTCCTTGCTGATTTAAGCCAAGCCAAGTGCCACCAGCTTGTAAATCTTTACCGGCTAAAATAGTGCCGTGATTCTTATCTTGAGCAGTATCTGCTGGCCACCAATGCATTTTTTCTGTCGGCCTTTGGTGAAACTCATCACGGTTAGCGCAAATGATCACTGGGTATTTAGGGTGTTGTTTAATGGCAAAAAATAAAATACACATGTGTTTATCGCCTGCATCAAGAGCATAGTTGAGTTGAACGTATATAACTTATAGTAACTCTTTCTTTATACCGAGTGTTAGCTCAGGTACTATTCGTACGATAGAAATTTACTATTTGATTGTATGCAACTAAGGCATGAATATGTTTGACGTTCCAAAAATAAATATAAAAGACAAAGTATCAGCACAAGAGTGGCAAACACGTGTTGATTTAGCAGCCTGTTACCGTTTAATGGTCATGCATGGATGGGATGATCTTATTCATACCCATATTTCAGCACGCATTCCAGACAGCGAATACCTATTAATTAATGCCTTTGGTTTGGCTTTTGAAGAAGTTACTGCCTCAAATTTAGTTAAAATTGATATTGAAGGTAATATTATTGATAAAGACTGCCCGTTTGAAATAAATCCCGCAGGCTTTACTATTCATAGTGCTGCCCATGAAGCGCGGCATGACGATATGTGCGTCATGCATGTGCACACCAATGAAACAATTGCGGTTGCAAGCTTAGAAGAAGGCTTGTTACCTTTAAGCCAATATTCAATGTTTGCGCTGGCCTCACTTAGTTACCATGGCTATGAAGGCTTAGCGGTTAACCATGAAGAAAAGCTAAGAATACAACAAGATTTAGGCGACAAAAACTTTATGTTATTGCGTAACCATGGCGCATTAACTATGGGTAAAACCATTGGTGATGCCTTCATGCACATGTACGACTTAACCCGAGCGTGCCAGATACAATTACAAATTATGGCAACCCAAATGCAGCCTATATATGCTCCGCAAAGTATTATTGACGGCATTAAAGCGCAAGCGAGTATTGTGCATACAGGTAAAACCGGCGGTGAAACTGCGTGGCCAGCGATGGTGCGTAGAGTGTATCGCCAATACCCAGATTTTGCTGATTAGCTATTAGCTAGTTGGTGCATAGCTTAATTCGCTGTTAAGCATATGCATTGATTAGTGTCAACGCTGTGCTTGTTTCGTTAAATTGAACTTGAACCAAATGGCTTAAAGCAGACAATTAATGGCTTAGTCATTAGTGTTAAGATAAATTGAAAAATTGAAAAATTGAAAAATTGATAAATTAAAAGAGATAAAAATGAAAGTTACCCATGTAGAAGTATTTAATATTCATTGCCCTAAACGCCCGGGTTGGAATCCCGTTTTTGTACGCGTTCATACTGATGAAGGTATAAGTGGTGTTGGTGAAGCAGGCTTAGCGTACGACTGGGGACACAGTGCAGCGGCCGCCATGATCAAAGAAATTTCAGAAGCCGTGTTAATAGGCTTTAACCCTTTTAACACGGAATTATTATGGTCACGCATGCTCAGAGAAAGTTTTTGGGGTTTAGGTGGCGGACCGGTAATTTATGCAGCCATGAGTGCAATAGACACCGCACTTTGGGACATAAAAGCCAAAGCCTTAGGCGTGCCTGTTTATCAGTTACTGGGCGGTAAAGTAAACGACAAGTTACGCACCTATGCTAGCCAATTGCAATTTGACTGGGACAGCGAGGTTAACAAATTAATTGAACCAGAAGAATATGCACAAGCGGCATTAAAAGCGGTGAGTGAAGGTTATGACGCCGTTAAAGTTGACCCCATTGTTTATAACAAAGATGGTAGTTCGTCGTTTGACCGCACTAAGCTTTTTACCAGACCACAAATGCGCCTTTTTGGCGACAGATTACGGGCCATTCGTGACGCGGTTGGCCCAGACGTTGATATTATCTTTGAATCGCACTCACTTATGGGGGCGGCTTCAGCCATTCAAATGGGCGCTATCGTCGAAGAAGTTGACTGTATGATGTACGAAGAGCCGGTAAACTACTTAAACTCAGCTGTACATAAAAAAGTTGCTGATAAT
This sequence comes from Colwellia sp. F1, assembly GCF_056238625.1. NCBI lineage: Bacteria > Pseudomonadati > Pseudomonadota > Gammaproteobacteria > Alteromonadales > Colwelliaceae > Colwellia > Colwellia sp. F1. Next base: position 121,945 of record NZ_JBWDLI010000005.1, on the reverse strand, counting down.
GTTAATGTGCCTATTGCTGGCGGCGAGCGTTTGTATCATCGTTGGGATGTGCGTCCTTATTTTGAAGATCAAAGTATTGATGTGCTTCAACCGGATGTTGGTTTGTGTGGTGGTTTTACTGAAGCTAAAAAAGTGTGTGATTACGCCGATGTTTACGATATTCGCATACAAGCCCATGTTTGTGGCGGCCCGGTAGCAACAGCAGCATCATTGCATTTAGAAACAGCAATTCCTAATTTTTTAATTCATGAACATCACACTTACGCGATAAAAGATTGGAACCGTGAGCTCTGTTTACAAGACCCGCAACCGGTCGACGGTTTCTTCCAAGTGACTGAAGTGCCCGGTATTGGTATTGAGTTAAATGATGAAATAGTGAAACGTTCACCGCATGTTACGATTAAATAAAGTCGCTCACTAGCGGGTAATTTACTCAGTATTTAATCTTTTAACTTTTAACTTTTAATTAAGGTGTTAAATGAACAACAGAATCAATAACATTATTGCTATTTTTACTCGCAATAATAAGAGGCTAAGCCAAATAATACTGGTGGTGTCGATGTTTTTTTCTTCAGTAGCAATGGCGAGCACGGACCTTATTTTGACTAAACCCGTGCTTACATTAGCGGGGGCTAAATTAATTGCTAATGCTGCCGCTAACAAGGCACAAACAGAAAACTGGCATGTTACTATTGTTATTAATGATCAAAGCGGTAAGTTGCTGTATTTAGAGCGTATGGATGGCGCACAATTATCAAGTATTGATGTGGCAATTAACAAAGCCAATACTGCGGCGTTATATAACCGTGCAACAAAAGTGTTCCATGACCGAGTCAAGCAAGGAGAGTTAGCATTAACAACTCTGCCAGATATGTTGACGTTTGATGGAGCATTACCCATTAAAGTCGACGGTGTATTAGTCGGCTCTATTGGCGTAAGCGGTGTAAAAGGGAGCCAAGATGCTGAAATAGCTAAGGCCGGTATTGATGCTTTTTTGACAGTGCTTGCTCAAAAATAACCGTAAAAGCGATTAGATAACGTTATACCTAAGCCAGTTCTCACTTAATTAAAGGTGAGCTGGCTTTTTTATTTTTCTAACAGCAATGCGCATTACTGAGGTTTAATGAGTTTGTAATAATGTAAGGCATTATTACTGCTTATATCTATTAAATAGCTGTTTACCTCTGTTGTTGAGAGTGTGTAATTTTTTGTCAGGGTTTGCTCACATGCCGCTAACAATGTTTGCCAATAGTCTTGATAACTTTTAGCCAGCAGTGTTAAAGGAAAATTACTCGCTAACATTAATCGCTTTTGACCAAAGCAAGTTAAGCCATGTAAAAACACCTGTTGTACCCAGTCATCGCTATATTGTCTTTGTATCATCTCCCAACCAGAGCATTTAAGGGCACAGTTTTCAAAGCGGCTTAATAAGCAAATGGCTTGCTGCCAGTTTTTCCAGTCAATTATGCTATTAGCATGGCAACTGTTTTCTCCCAGTTTCTGTATCGGAGGAAAGCCCGCATGATTAATAATGCACTGTAAGTCTGGTATCAGCGCGAGTACTTGCATTAGTGCGTTAACAGCGTGAACATCTGTTAAGGGCATTTGTACGTCAAAACTCAGTTGATGTGCTGCAAGTTGTGCTAAGTTTTTTCTTACCTGGGGATGCTGTAAAATATCACTTGCGCTATTATCGAGTATGTACCGACAACCTACCACACATGAAAATGCTACTAGCTGCTTTAATTGCTGGTTAAACTCAGTTTCTGTGGCGGTAATATCAACATAGCCCACCGCAGTAAAACGTATGTCACTGGGTAAGGTTAATGATGCTAACCATGCTATTTCTTGCCAAGGCTCTTCGTTGTTAAAACCTGCTTCTATATGCACAAACCCTTTTATTGCCAATGGCGAAGTGAGTAACAAGTCATTGACTGAAAAGTTTTGTGCGATAACAGGCTTATCAGGCCAAAAGGGTGGGTTATTTGGTTTTAGCCAATGATAATCACCTTGTGTTAAATTGAATAAATGTAGGTGGGGGTCGATTATTTTCATGTTTTCTCACATTGATACTGCACCACTGTAATACACAGACTCCGCCGCTTTTCTAACTTTTATGCTAGCGCGTATTATTGCACGGTATAGCCACCATCGATCACTTGTAAGCTACCGGTAATAAACTTCGCTTTATCAGACGCTAAAAATAATACCAGCTCAGCCACTTCTTCAGGTTGGCCTAAGCGGTTGAGCGGCTGCAAACTTGCTTCTTCACGATGAACCTCAGCTTTGTTTGCCCCTGACTTTTGACAATAATTGTCAATAGCTTGATGGTACAAAGGGGTTTCAATGGTGCCAGGGCAAACCGCATTGGCACGAATATTAAAGTGAGCGTAATCTAAGGCGGTAGTTTTAGCTATTGATGCTAGCGCACTTTTACTAAGGTTATAGGCAAATGAATTGTGTTTGGCAATAAGCGCTTGCTCAGAAGACATTAAAATGATCGCGCCGCTGTTGTTGCTTTTCATGCTGGGCAACACCGCTTTTATCGCAGTATAGGCGCCTTTAACGTTAATATTAAATACCTGGTCAAATTCAGCTTCACTGGTGTTTTCAATGTTGGCAGAAAAATGAATACCGGCGTTCGACACCAGTACATCAATGTTATGTAGCTGGCTAATACGCGTAATAATACCGGTAAGTTGCTCACTATTAGTGACATCACACAAACAAAACTCGCCCAATGTTGAGGGAGTTAAATCAAGATTAAACACTAAATAATCATGGGCTAAAAATAGTTTTACTATGCTTAACCCTATACCTGAGCTGCCGCCCGTGATAACGCAAACCTTTTTCATTAAACATCACTTTGTTATTAATAGGACTTTGATACTAAATCATACCGTTATCGCTAGATGACTTCCATTTTCTTGTCAATATTATTTCGTTTCTTCTGTCTGTGATTTCGTTATAATGAAGCTAATTAAGTCAGTTGAGAGTTTTTCATGAAAGCATGCGGTGTAGAAATTAAAAGTAATGAAGCCATAATTTGTATTATGTCAAAAGAAAATAACTTGTATGATATTCCTCATACCCGAGTACAAAAAATTAGTTTAGATAACGCGGGAGACGCTGAACATGTACAAAAATTTCAGTTTACTTTTGCTAAGCTAATGGAAGATTACCAAGTTACCCATGTTGTTATTAGAGGCCGAGCATTAAAAGGTAAGTTTGCGGGTGGGCCGATTGGCTTTAAAATAGAAGCAGCCATTCAGCTAATAAAAACGTTAGAGGTACAAATTCTGGCCAGCAGTTTTATTAAAAAAGAACTAGCGAAAAGCCAAATTGATATCGATTTTCGCGATACCGGTTTAAAACAGTACCAAGAGCAAGCGTTTGATACCGTGTTTGCTTTTTTAGAAGGACAATAAAGCGTTTATTCAACAATAGGTGTTGGGTAAATTATGAGTTAATCACTGCAAGCTATTAGGAATTGTTATGAAAGAAGCGATACGTCAACTCTCTAAAATACTCTTATTAACGACAGTTTTTATGCTACAAGCTTGTGGTGGTTCGGGCGATAAAACTGTTTTCTCTATTACTGCAGACATTAGTGAAGCCAGCTTTAGTCACGAGTTTTTACAAGCGTCTACCGAGACGATTGCAATAGAAGTCAATTTTGTTGGTGAAGGTTTGTTGGTTGGTTTTGCACCAGAAACATCACCGGTATCTTGGCTTGAATATAGCACAGAAAATATTACTGATAATTCAGCGACGGTTTATATTAGCCTTGTAGATACGCAGAATTTACCGGCTAATGCGTATAAAACAAAACTCAGGCTAGCAAGCAGTAACAGTAACTCGAGTAAGTTTGCTTTTCATGATATTGATGTTTCGTTATTGATTTGGAACTTAGCAGTAGATAACGCTAACGTTAGTTATCGCGGTACTTATGGTGACGAAACGATCGCTGCTCAAACTATTACCATCGCCAGTGAAGCAAAAGCATGGCTTGCTAGCACTGACGTCGACTGGTTATCTCTTGATGTTACTTCAGGCAATGGTGCTGGTGAAATACTGGTGACGCCCGATATTAGTGCTTTGCTAGCGCCAGGCTTATACCAAGGTAACATTGTTTTAACAGACGTTACCTCTGGTGACACTAAGTTAGTGCCTGTTGCTTTAGCGTTAGATAATATTTACTTATTTGCTGACCAAACTGCCGTTGCCTTAGCGGCAACAAGTGCTATTTCAACCTTAGAAAAAACACTTAATATTGGTAATACAAGTGATTTAAATATTACTTGGCAAGCGTCTACAACCGCAAACTGGCTAACATTAACCAAGGTGAACAATGGGCAATTAAAAATTACCGCCGCACCTACTAAAGCCCCGATGAACGCTAATTCCAGCGCGAAAATTACTATTGCATCTGATGCAACTGTAGCAGCGATCAGCGAAACAATTACAGTGAATTTTTATAACAGCAACACGGCTATTGAAAATAAAACGCTAACTGCGCTAGCAGCTAATAATAATGACATAGTGGTGTCGCCGCTAAAACCTGAGTTTTATTTGGGGGTGGCTAATCAATTTAAGGTGTATCATCAATATACTGGTGAGCTTGAATCTAGCCTGACAGTATCACCAGAAGGTACTGTGTTAGAACAACTTATAATGCATCCCAATGGTGATTATATATTAGCAAAAGCCACTGAAACCATACTGGCTGATGACGATACAGCTTCTGATATTGTTCATCGCTATAAAATTAACCTGTTAAACAATACTTTTACTGAAATTACCGATAGTAATATCACCTTTGAGCCCACCGCAATAGTGCGTTTGTCGGGGCGCTATTTTGTTGTTACCCAAGCGCTAGAATTTGCCGATGAAAGTCTTCAACGGCTCTTTTGGGATGCAGACAATGCCTACCTAACCAATAAAGTTGATGTTGCCACACAGGCCAATACACTGTTTGCCTTAGACAACAAGGCGGCAGCGATAAAGCGTTATGTACCCCAAGTAAATGACTTTGCCGAGCAGAGCATATCAGTACGGTTAACGCATGACTATCACCCTGTGCTATTAGCAGATAACCAGGTCATTTATGATTTTATCGTTACTAACGATGAAGCTAATATTTACACCATTAGCCCAAGCAGTGAATGGTTAAGTTTTGATGGCGACAGCTTTACCGACCATGGTTTGCTCGAAGCTAACAAAAACATAGTGACGTTATTTTTAGCAAAAAATAACGCTAGCCAGCCAAGTTACTTTCGAATTGATACTACCGATGAGCTTGGTTTTTATTTAGCTATGTATGATAATCAGCAAGCCATTTTATCCACCACTTACACTCAAGGGGGGCAACCGGCTCACCTTAAGTTATCTGGCGATAACCAACGCTTAATTAGCACCTTTGCCCCGACCAGTGAACCCGAGGTTGCCTCAACAGTAAGGTTAACAACAATTACTCCCTAGCGTTCACTCGCTACACCAACATAACTTAATAGTTAAGTAAATAAAGGGGTATGTATGCCTCTTTATGTTTGGTTAGCATTCTAGTGTAAAGCTCAACAGTAAATTTTCTTGATGTAATTAAAACTTCACACCGTAAGCGATAAGCAAGTGTTAAAAGCTTACCGCTTAATTTACTGTTAGCTAAGGATAGGATATTGTTATATTAATTACACTTAAAGAGCATTAAAGCATGAGCAATACTGAAGCATCATTACCAACTGGGGTCATTGCGCGGTTTCTAAACTTTGTAGAAAAAGCGGGTAATAAATTACCTGATCCAGCCATTATCTTTTTATTCGCTATGTTAATTATTTGGGGGTTATCTTGGTGGTTTTCAGGCGTTAACTTTGATGCGGTAGACCCCAGAACGGGCGAAGCAATCATTATTAATAATATGCTGGCAAGTGACTCCTTAGCCACATTTTTATCTTCCATGGTTAAAACATTTACCAGTTTCGCGCCCCTAGGTGTTGTGCTGGTTGCCATGTTAGGTGTTGGTGTTGCTGAGCATTCGGGCTTTATTAACACCGGCCTTAAACTTATGCTTAAAGTGACGCCTAAAAAGCTGTTAACGCCGTCCATTATTTTAGTCGCTATTGTAAGCCATACCGCAACTGATGCAGGCTATGTTTTAGTTATTCCCTTGGCAGGGGTGATATTTTATGCCGCAGGACGACATCCATTAGCGGGGATTGCCGCCGCATTTGCTGGGGTAAGTGGTGGTTTTGGCGCTAACTTTATTCCTTCTGGTATTGACCCATTACTGCAAAGCTTTACTCAAAGCGCGGCACAGATAATTAATCCAGCAATGACAGTTAACCCGCTAAATAACTGGGGATTTGCTTCTGCTTCTAGTTTATTTATTGTTGTATTGGGCTGGTATATTACGGATAAAATAATCGAACCACGTTTGCAAAAAACAGCGGTTGATGGTGATAAAGAAGATTTACCTGTATTTGAAGACGCCCGCGGTGACGAAAAGCGTGCTTTTATCATGGCAAGTGCTGTGATGGTTGTCGGCTTGGCTTTACTTGCTTATGTATCAGCGCCAAGTGATTCAGCCCTGCGAAGTAGTGATGGCTCGTTAACGAACTTTAGCTCGCCGTTAATGCAATCTATCGTGCCGTTGATCTTTTTGTTATTTTGGATACCTGGTGCTGTCTATGGGTTTACAGTAGGTACCTTTAAAAGCTCTAAAGACATGATAGATGCTATGAGCAAAGCCATGGGCGGCATGGCGTACTATATTGTTATGGCGTTTTTCTGTTCTTTGTTTATTGCAGCGTTTAGCAAGTCTAACTTAGGCGCATTACTGGCAATTGAAGGAGCGCAATTATTAAAAGCAATGGCATTACCCAGTGCAGTAACTGTTGTTGGCATTATCTTTTTAACCGGCTTTGTTAATTTATTTGTTGGTTCAAGTTCGGCAAAGTGGGCTTTACTCGGGCCAGTATTTGTTCCTATGTTAATGCAACTCGGTATTTCACCTGATTTAACCCAAGCGGCCTATCGTGTTGGTGACTCTAGCTCTAATATTATTACGCCGTTAATGCCGTACTTTCCGCTAGTGGTTGTTTACTGCCAAAAATATGTTAAAAACACTGGTATAGGGACATTAATTTCTATCATGCTACCGTATTCAATCGCGTTTATGATTGGTTGGAGCCTGTTTTTACTAGGCTATTGGGCGCTAGGCTTGCCGTTAGGGCTTGACGCAAGTTATGTTTATCCTACAGTAACTCCCTAATAACCGCTGTATAGAGCGATAACATACAACTAAAATACAAAAACCTTGTCATGAAAGTGGCAAGGTTTTTTGCTTTTTTACGCCAGTAATAGTTAAAAGGTATAAGAAGTAGCCAAAGCAAGTAAAAATATTCTTTCAAAAAAGTGCATAACATGATTTAATCAAACAACTGTTTGAGGTCTGACCACTGATTAGATGATATACATTATTGTCAAGTGATTGTAAAAATATTGGAGATACACCTATGCCTGAATACAAAGCGCCGATTAGAGATATGAAATTTGTCATGCAAGAACTACTTGATTGTGACAGCCATTATCAAAAACTTGGTTATGAAGATGCAAGCCTTGATATGATCGATGCCATTATGAGCGAAGCAGCTAAATTCACTGAGCAAGTTATTGCCCCTATCAACCAAATTGGTGACGAGCAAGGGTGTACTTGGAAAGATGGCGCGGTTACCACGCCAGATGGGTTTAAAGAAGCTTATCAACAATATGTTGAGGGTGGCTGGCCAACATTATCACAAAATGTTGATTTTGGCGGGCAAGGTTTACCGCACTCATTAAATACAGCGTTAAATGAGTTTTTCTCTGCTGCTAACCACAGTTTTGCTATGTACCCTGGTTTAAGTCATGGCGCATTAGCTACCATTGAAGCACATGGCAGTGAGCTGCAAAAAAAGACTTTTATGCCTAAGTTGGTAGAAGGCACCTGGACAGGCACCATGTGCTTAACCGAGCCCCACTGTGGTACTGATTTAGGGATGTTGCGTACCAAAGCTGAACTGAACGATGATGGTAGCTACGCCATTAGCGGCACAAAAATATTTATTTCAGCAGGTGAGCATGACTTATCTGACAATATTGTTCATATCGTTATTGCGAGAATCCCAGGCTCACCAGAAGGAAGTCGTGGTATTTCATTGTTTATCGTACCGAAGTTTAATGTTACCGACACTGGTGAGGTAAGCGATAAAAATGCCGTGTCTTGTGGTTCAATTGAGCATAAAATGGGCATTAACGCAAATGCTACCTGTGTGATCAACTTTGATGGCGCAAAAGGGTATTTAATTGGCGAGATCAATCGTGGTTTAAATTGTATGTTTACCTTTATGAATGCCGCACGTTTAGGGGTGGCGAGTGAAGGTGTTGCTGCAGCTGATGCCGCTTTTCAAGGGGCATTAGCGTATGCACAAGACAGATTGCAAATGCGCTCTTTATCCGGCGTGAAAAACCCCAATGGCCCAGCAGACCCTATTATTGTTCATCCTGATGTTCGTCGTATGTTACTAACGCAAAAGTCTATTGCAGAGGGTGGCCGTGCCTTAATTGGCTACTTAGCCCAGCTAGTGGATATTGGCCATGCCAGTACTGATGAAGCAGAAAAAGCAGTGGCAGAAAGTAAGTTAGCCTTGTTAACACCTATTGCAAAAGCATTTTTAACTGAATTAGGTTTAGAGTGTACTAGCCATGGTGTGCAAGTATTTGGTGGCCATGGTTTCATTAAAGAATGGGGCATGGAGCAATTAATGCGTGATACCAAAATTAGTTGCTTGTACGAAGGTACTACAGGTATTCAAGCACTTGATTTACTTGCGCGTAAAATTTTAGGCTCTAAAGGCGAAATAATGAAGCCATTTGGCGCAGAAGTAACAGACTTTTGTGTTGCCAATGCAGGCGATAAAGCCATGCAAGAGTTCATTCAACCCATTATGACCTTAAGTGCTGATTGGCAAAAAATGACTGAAACAGTCGGCGTAAAAGCGATGCAAAACCCTGATGAAATTGGCGCTGCATCGGTTGATTATTTAATGTATTCTGGTTATTTAACCTTGGCTTATTTTTGGGCTAAAATGGCGAAAGTAGCACAAGAAAAATTAGCCGCTGGTGATGATGACAAAGCGTTTTATCAAGCTAAAATTAAAACAGCACGCTTTTACTTTCAACGCATTCTACCAAGAGCAAATGGCCATGCAGCGTGTTTAGCCAATGGTGCAGATTCTATGATGGCGCTAGGTAGCGACGAGTTTATTTTTTAATGTCTTAGTCAGTTTGTCCAAACCTAAAAAGAGGAGCATATTGCTCCTCTTTTGGTTTAGTGTGTTTACTTTAAATAGTTTGCTGTAATGCTTTGTTGATGCAGATTTTAAGTGTGCTCAGCTAAAATAACATCTGCTATTTTTGCAGCAATCATAATCGTGGGGGCATTAGTGTTGCCACTAATTAAGGTGGGCATTATTGAAGCATCAATAACGCGCAAACCTTCTATGCCATGCACTGTTAACTTACTATCAACTACCGCCATATCATCACTGCCCATTTTACAAGTGCCAACCGGGTGATAAATCGTATTGGCTTTGCTTTTCAAAAATTCTAAAATTTGTGCATCGGTTTGCGTGTCAATGCCAGGTAATAATTCGTTGCCGTTCATTTCGCTAAGCGGTGGCTGAGATAAAATTGAGCGAGCAACCTTCACGGCTTGGATCATATCTTTTTGATCATCTTCATGGCTGAGCATGTTGAGGTGAATTTTCGGGTGTAAGTGAGCGCTATTGCCATATAAGGATACGCTGCCACGGCTTTTAGGCCTTAATAAGCAAGCGTGTAAGGAAATTCCATAGTTAAATAACATGTTAAAGTTACGGCCATGGTCATCAAAAGCCGCAGGAATAAAATGTAATTGTAAATCAGGGCGAGCTAAATTAGGTGTTGATTTAATAAATCCCCCAGACTCCGCAATGGCAGAAGTTAAAATACCACGACGCTGCTTAGTTGTATCATTTTTATCTTGTGTGTTGTCGTGTGCTTTATTTAATTTTTTATTGCTAGCATTGTGTCGAAGACGAGCAAGGGGAAGCGGAAAATATTTTAAGGCTTGCGTGAAAAACCACCAGGCAGCTTTTGGGCGTAATGCTAATAAGTCAGAGCGTTTATGACAATTGACCACGACTATGTCAGGATGGTCTTGTAAGTTTTGTCCTACACCAGCTAAGTCATGCACAAGAGGTATATTGTGTTTGGCTAATTCATCTTTAGGGCCTATGCCTGATAACATCAATAATTGCGGCGAGTTAAAAGTACCTGCGCTAAGCAATACTTCTTTGTTTGCTGTGATAGTGAACAATTTTCCTTTCACTTTGTAGCAAACACCTTTGGCTACTTTGTTGGCGTTAATGCATATTTTCTGAACATGAGCATCTGTAATCACCGTTAAATTTGAACGGTGCAGATTAGGTGTTAAAAAGGCTTTAGCAGCACTGCAACGCTGGCCATTAAGTTGCGTTACTTGATAGTAACCCACACCTTCTTGATTTTCGCTATTAAAGTCATTATTTAAAACAAAACCTGCGTGTTGTGCTGAAGCGATAAAACTGTCATGTACTGATGGCTTTGAACGGGAGTCGGCCACATTTAATGGGCCGTCTACACCATGAAACTCACTTTGACCACGCTCTTGGTGTTGGGTACTTTTAAAGTAAGGTAATACATCATTAAATGACCAACCATCATTCCCTAAAGCCGCCCAATGGTCGTAATCTTCTTTTTGCCCACGCGTATAAAGCATGGCATTGATAGCGCTGCTACCACCTAATGTTTTTCCGCGTGGATTAAATATTTCTCGGTTATTTTGTGAAGGCTCAGGCGCAGAATTAAATTGCCAATTAAGCACCTTATCTCGCATTAATTCGATGATCCCTATCGGCATATGAATGCTCCAGTGCTTGTCTTTAGGACCTGCTTCTAACAAACAAACTTGGTACTTACCGCAAGCGGATAACTTATTGGCTAAAACACAGCCCGCAGAGCCGCCGCCAATAATGATAAAATCAAAATTGTGCATGAATTATCCCTTATAAATAGAGCAAGTCAGACCACTATGAGGGAAGTTATTGCAATATTCAAGCATAATATATTGTGCATAAAATAAGCGATAGGTTTATAATTTTTCAGCAAAAGATATTTGACTATTATTTAAAATTTTGATCTACATCATAACGGCAACAATTTTGGCAGCGTAGACTGTGACATATTGTCGCAGTGAGTTATTTATCACTGCTATTTTCTTCGCCAGAAGTCGATTACTTATGTTTTTATCTATGTTGAAAACACTTGCCAGTTTTGTGTCAACCCCAGCTAAAGCGTTAGCGGTTTTACTCTGTCTTTCGCTGCCAGCGCAGGCTTTATTTGTTAGCCCACCTAAAGATCCCATGCCATTAATTAAAGAGATTTTCTCAGCGCAGACCAAAATTTCTGACAAAAGTGCTGTCATAGAAGGAGGCCCGCTGCTGTGGACTATTTATGGTGAAAGCGAAGACAATAATGAAATTATACTTGGCTATGCGTTTGAAACCAATGACTTAGCAAGAATACCTGCCTACTCAGGTGAGCCCGTTAACATGCTTGTGGCGATAGACACTGAAGGCGTGTATTTAGCTGCGAAAGTGCTTGAACACCACGAGCCGATAATACTCGCGGGTATCCCAGAAAGTAAGCTGCATGACTTTACTGAACAATACCCTGGCTTAAAGGTGAATGACCGCTTAAAAGTTGGTGGTAATAAAACCGAAGGCGTGGTGAACATTGATGGTCTTTCTGGTGCTACCGTTACTGTTATGGTAATGAATGTCGCTATTGTGAGAGCGGCAAAATTGGCAGCCACTTCGTTAGATATTATTCGTTCCAATAAAGAGCCTATTCAACCAATGGGCACCATATATCCAGATGTATTTGAACAGGCAAGCTGGAACACGCTTATTGGTGATGGTTCTATTAGAAAGCTTTATCTGAATAGAAAAACAGTAGACGAAGCCTTTATTGGCACTGAAGCTGAACATGTTGAGGTCGCAACCGCAGAGCAAAAACAAGATATGTTTTCTGAGGTTTACTTTGCACAAGTAGATATTCCAACCGTTGGTCGTAACCTATTAGGTGACACTGAATATAACTACTTAATGTCTAGTTTGAAAGAAAACGAACATGCGGTTGTCTTAATGGGGAATGGGTACTCGTATAAAGGCTCTGGTTATGTGCGCGGCGGAATATTTGATCGTATCCAAATATTGCAAGGGAATAATGCCTTTGCTTTTAGAGATTTAGATCACACACGCCTTTCTGACCTTATGGCAGAAGGGGTACCAGAATTTGCAGAAAAATCAATTTTCATTGTACGAGAAGAGCATGCGTTCAACCCTGCGTCAGATTGGCAACTAGAGTTATTAGTTCGTCGCCAAACGGGGCCTTTAGACAGTATATTTACTAGCTTTAAAGCCGACTACCATACACTAGACAAGTATATTGATCGCCCGCCATTGATTATGCCAACGCCAGAGTTGTCGTTAACAGAAGAAGTGTGGCAAGAGAAAAATACCGAAGTCATTATTTTAATTATTTTACTGGTGATAGTGGTGCTCGCTTTGTTTTTTCAGGATATTCTGGTGCGCCACCCCACCTTTATGCATAACTTTCGCCATCTGTTTTTAATTGTCACAGTAGTGTTTATAGGTTGGTCATGGGGAGGGCAATTATCCGTCGTTAATGTCTTTACTTTCCTGCAAGCTTTTATGTCTGACTTTTCATGGGACTTATTCCTACTTGACCCAATTATCTTTATTTTATGGGGCGCGGCAGCCGTTACCATGATTTTATGGGGGCGTGCGGTTTACTGTGGGTGGTTATGTCCGTTTGGTGCTTTACAAGAGTTAATGAATGTCTTTGCCCGCTATATCAAAATTCCTCAATTTGAATTGCCATGGGCTGTGCATGAACGTTTGTGGGCAATTAAATACCTTATTTTACTCGCTTTGTTCGGCTTGTCGCTTGAGTCTTTAGCCCTTGCGGAACAATTTGCCGAAGTGGAACCTTTTAAAACCACATTCTTATTGAAGTTTGACCGAGAATGGCCGTTTATTTTATATGCTTCAATACTGCTCATTATTAATATATTTAATCGTAAATTCTTTTGTCGTTATCTATGCCCATTAGGTGCAGCCTTATCAACCAGCAATAATGTTCGTTTATTCAGCTGGTTACGCCGTCGTCCTGAATGTGGCCAACCATGTAAAATTTGTGCGACTGAGTGTGAAATTCAAGCGATAAATCCTGATGGTGTTATTAACATGCGTGAATGTCATTACTGTCTCGATTGTCAGGTAACGTATTTTAATGAAGAGAAGTGTCCACCACTTAAAAAAATAGCGTATAAAAAAGCGAAGTATAAAGAAAAAGCAATTGATGTTGTAGAAGTGAAATAAAGTTTATTTAACACATGAAGTACAAAGCGGGTAAAGGTTAATTTTAAAAATAAGCATACTGGAGATAAACAATGAATAATGAAGATAACAAAAATGATGCAGTTGCATTAGACAGCGTTGAACGTCGTAAGTTTTTTGGCAAAACAGCACTTATTGGTGCAGGTGTTGCTGCTGCCCCAATGACAGCGGCCATGTTTACTTCTATGGCAAACGCAAAAGCAAAAGAAGCTGCTAATTCAGCCCATGTAGCACCGGGCGAATTAGACGAATATTATGGTTTTTGGTCAGGTGGTCACTCAGGTGAAGTGCGTATTTTGGGTATTCCATCAATGCGTGAATTAATGCGCATTCCAGTATTTAACCTTGATAATGCGACCGGTTATGGCTTAACTAATGAGTCAAAAGAAGTATTAAATAGCAATTATTTAACAGGTGACTGTCACCATCCACATATGTCGATGACCGATGGTCATTACGATGGTAAGTATGTTTTTATTAATGACAAAGCCAATACTCGTGTTGCACGTATCCGTTGTGATGTGATGAAAACAGATAAAATTTTGCACGTACCTAACACACAAGCAATTCATGGTTTACGTGTACAAAGAGTGCCATACACTAAATATGTTGTCTGTAATGGTGAATTTGAAATTCCCATGAATAACGATGGTAAAGCATCGTTAGAAGATGTTAGCACTTACCGCTCTTTATATAATGTTATTGATGCAGAAACTATGGAAATGGCTTTTCAAGTGATGGTTGATGGTAACCTAGATAACACTGATGCTGACTTTGATGGAAAATACTTTGCCTCAACGTGTTATAACTCAGAAATGGGGATGAACTTAGGTGAAATGATCTCTTCAGAGCGCGATCATGTTGTTGTCTTTAGTTTAGCGGCTTGTGAAGCAGCATTAAAAGCCGGTAAATTTAAAACGTATAATGGTAATAATGTGCCAGTACTTGATGGCCGTAAAGGCTCGGATTTAACGCGTTATATTCCAGTACCTAAATCTCCACATGGACTAAATACTTCACCCGATGGTAAATACTTTGTGGCCAATGGTAAGTTATCACCAACGGTTTCAATTATTGCTATTGAAAAACTTGATGCTCTATTTGCTGATAAAATTAAGCCTCGCGACGCTATTGTTGCTGAGCCAGAGCTAGGTTTAGGGCCATTACACACTGCTTTTGATGGCCGTGGTAATGCCTTTACAACGCTCTTCTTAGACAGCCAAGTGGCAAAATGGAATGTTGAAGATGCTATCAAGGCGCATAATGGTGAGAAAGTTAATTATATCCGAGAAAAAATAGATGTGCATTATCAGCCTGGGCATAACCATACGTCGCAAGGTGAGTCACGTGACGCAGACGGAAAATGGTTAGTAGTATTATGTAAATTCTCTAAAGACAGATTCTTACCTACTGGACCACTTAAACCAGAAAACGATCAATTATTTGATATTTCTGGCGATGAAATGAAACTTGTTCATGACGGACCAACATATGCTGAACCACATGACTGTATTATGGTACACCGTAGCAAAATTAAAACCAAAAAGGTTTGGGATCGTAACGACCCTATGTTTGCGACAACCGTTGCTACCGCAAAGGCTGATGGTGTGAACTTAATGACTGACAATAAAGTTATTCGTAAAGATAAAAATAAAGTAACTGTTTATATGACGTCAGTAGCGCCTAATTATGGTTTAAATGAGTTTAAGGTGAAGTTAGGTGATGAAGTCACTGTTGTTGTTACTAACCTTGACCAAGTAGAAGATGTTACGCATGGTTTTTGTATGACTAACCATGGTGTACAAATGGAAATTAGCCCGCAACAAACATCTTCTATAACCTTTATCGCAGACAAACCAGGTGTGCAGTGGTATTACTGTAACTGGTTCTGTCATGCACTACACATGGAAATGCGTGGCCGTATGTTGGTTGAAGCTTAAGGCAAAGCGACCGAGTACAGTGGCGGGTGCAGGCCTGTTCTGTTTGTGAATAATAATTCATAAACGGTTAAAAAATCTCAATACTTAAGGGTATTGAGATTTTTTTTAGGGGTATACTTATGTCTTTATTGCTGTTTCCTTAAGTTATTTATTTAAGATCAACAGACAAATTCAGATAAAATGTTATGCTACCCCTCTGTTTAAACTAAGTGATGAAATGTCCTTGTTGCTTATGAAGAAGCTTATAAAAAACACTGACGCCAAAGCTTATCAAAAAAGACACCAATAAAGTGATGAAACAAAAGCAATCATTACCCTTGTTGCTACTCCTGTTAATGTTTAGTTATAGCCAATATGCATACTGTCAAGAATATTCAGTAGCCGTTACTGATGATTTACAGCAGGTGCTCGATGCGAGTAAAGATGGCGATATTATTACCTTGCAGGCAGGCAAATACCTTGGCAACTTTGTGATAACTAAGCAAATAACCCTGCGTGGCAATGGCACGGCTAACAGCACAGAACATAAGAGCATTATTGACGCACAGGGCAAAGGACATGCCCTAGTACTTAAAAACTCATTAATAACCATTGAAAACCTCAGCATTATCAATTGGGGAGATGATCTCACCGAGCAAAACTCGGGCATTTACTCTAATGAAAAAATTGCGAACGAAAGGGTGAGCAACTTAGTTATTAATAATAATGAATTGTCAGGCCCTGGTTTTGGTATTTGGTTTAACCATGTTACTAAATCAATAATCTCTAATAACAAAGTTAAGGGCAGCCTAGCATTACGCTCTGCTGACAGAGGCAATGGTATTCAAGTTGCGAATGTCACTCATAGCCATGTTTTTAATAATGAAGTGTGGGAAGCACGCGATGGTATTTATGTTATTTCTAGTCAAAACAATGTGATAGAAGCTAATACCATACATGACTTACGCTATGGTATTCATTATATGTACTCTTATGATAATACGGTCAAAAACAACACCGCTGATAGCACTAGGGCAGGTTATGCCCTGATGAGTTCAAGACGGTTAACCATTACCGGCAATAAAACAACCAACAGCGAAGATTACGGCTTTTTATTAAACTTTATTACGGAGTCTACTTTTAGCAATAACTATATTAACAATGTTTGGACTAAGCCAGAAAACAAAGTGTTAGGACGCGATGGTAAAGGCTTGTTTGTATATAACTCTGGTTATAATACTGTAGAAAATAATACGATTGATACCGCTGAAATAGGTATTCATTTAACTGCAGGCTCAGCCAACATTAAAATATATGGCAATAATTTCATTAACAACCCAACGCAAGTGAAATATGTGTCAAATAAAAAACAAGAGTGGAGCAAAGATGGCCGCGGTAATTACTGGAGCAACTATTTAGGTTGGGATATGAATAACGACGGTATAGGTGATGCCATTTTTGAGCCTAATGACGGCATTGATAAGCTCGTATGGCAATACCCTGAAATGAAAATGATTATGGACAGCCCAGCCATTTTAATTTTACGTTGGGTACAGAAGCAATTTCCTGTATTAAAACCGCCCGGTGTGAAAGACAGTTATCCATTAATGACCCCTCACTCTATTCAAAGTCATACAACCGATCAGTCAACATCACGCGTGAATGATTCTAACATAGCGACATTGCAGGAAGAAAAATTATGAACACTCCACTGGTTTCGTTAGTTGAAGCAGGAAAAACTTATGGTAAATTAACGGCGTTAAATGCGATGAATATGTCACTGAACGAAGGTGAGGTTTTAGGCTTGTTTGGTCACAATGGTGCGGGAAAAACTACTATGATGAAGCTGATTCTTGGGGTGATTTCTCCAAGCCATGGCAGCGTATCTGTTATGGGAGTAGCGCCTGATTCAAAAGAGGCTTGGCATTGTCGCACTAAGGTGGGCTATTTACCTGAAAACGTGAGTTTTTATGAACAATTAACCGGTTTGGAAGTGCTTACGTATTTTGTTAAATTAAAAGGGTTTTCTGGCGCTAATAGTCGTAAAAAAGCCACTGACTTACTCGAGCAAGTTGGCATTACTCATGCGATGAATCGCCAAGTAAAAACATATTCAAAAGGTATGCGCCAACGCCTTGGCTTAGCACAAGCATTTATTGGTGAGCCTAAATTATTACTTCTGGATGAACCAACTGTTGGCCTTGACCCTATCGCCACACGAGACTTTTATAGCACCGTTGACCAGCTTAAATCAAACGGCTCTAGTGTTATTTTATGTTCTCATGTTTTACCCGGTGTTGAACAGCATATAGACCGAGCGATGATTTTATCGGCTGGTAAGCTTTTAGCTGTAGGTACTTTAGCTCAATTGCGACAAAAAGCTGCTTTACCTGTAGCCATTAAACCCATTTCTTTTAAAACAGCAGACTTAAATAGCGCCGTTGCACAAGATTTAACACTACAGCATTTTATAAAAACTGATTGTGCCAACACACTCATGGTGCCAGAGCAGGAAAAAATAGCGGTTTTAAAACAGTTGTTAACTATTGACGGTCTTGACGATATTCACGTTGAATCAGCAAATTTAGAGCAAGTTTATCAGCATTTTTTAGCAAAACATGACAACTTAGCCAAAAACTTGTCAAAACAGGCGTATATGCCAAATGAACAAACGCCGGGGGGGCAGGGGTAATGAAGCAAGTATTGACTGTTGCGAATAAAGAATTTCAAGACGGATTACGTAACCGTTGGCTAGTGTCTATCACCCTTATTTTTGCTCTGCTTTCTATTGGGTTAACTTATTTTGGTGCTGCAGCATCAGGTGCGGTTGGTGTTACTTCGTTATCAACTACCGTGGCCAGTTTAGCAAGCTTGGCCGTTTTTCTTATTCCGTTAATTGCGCTGTTATTAAGTTACGACAGTTTTGTCGGCGAGCAAGAAAGCGGCACTTTATTGTTATTACTGACTTATCCGTTAAGTAAAAGTCAATTGTTGTTAGGTAAATTTATTGGCCAAGGGGGTATAATTGCTCTTGCCACCTTACTTGGTTTTGGTGCCTCAGCTGTGGTTTTATACATGAAGCTGGGTGGTTTAGATATTATTCAAGCCTTTGGTTTATTTATTATTAGTGCAATTTTATTGGGCTTAAGCTTTACCGCTATCGCGTATTTGATTAGCCTAAGCGTGAGTGAAAAGTCAAAAGCAGCAGGTTTTGCTTTAATAACATGGTTTTTATTTGCGCTAGCGTTTGATCTTGCCTTACTTGCCTTACTTGTAGGGGTTGAAGAAGGTGTAACTCAGCAAGGGTTAACACAATTAATGATGCTAAACCCAACGGATATCTTTCGTCTTGTTAACTTAGCTGGCTTAGACAGCAGTGAGGTAAATGGCGCATTATCTGTGGCCATTAACGCAAGCTTATCGCAAACACAGTTGTTTGCTGCTTTAATTGCCTGGATTGTATTGCCATTAACGTTGGCTATCTTTATTTTTAAGAAAAAGAAACTGTAATTTTTAATTTAATGAGAACATTCACCATGAAAACGTACAAACTATTCACGCTCATGACCGCGTTTGCCTTCTTCGCTACGTCGATAATATCTTGCAGCGACAACACAGCACAAAAACAAATATTACATCAAGCCGTGGCGATAGAGTCTGGTGATGAATGCCACTTATGTGGCATGTTAATAACCCGTTTCGATGGCCCTAAAGGTGAAGTTTTTAGAAAAGAATTGGGCGAAAAAGTTTTTAAGTTTTGTTCAACCCGTGACATGTTTAGTTACTACTTAGACCCAGAAAATAAACGCAATGTTGCTCAAATTTTAGTGCACGACATGAGTAAAATGCCTTGGGGTAGTGACAGTATCGATGACAAGCACTTTATTGATGCAAAAGCAGCTTGGTATGTTGCAGGCTCTGAGAAAACCGGCGCCATGGGGCAAACGTTAGCCAGCTTTAGTCAACAGAGCGATGCCAAAGCGTTTGCGAGCGAATTTGGTGGCCAGGTTATCAGCTTTAACCAGATTACCCTTGAGGTTTTACACTAGTTGCTAAGGTAGCTAGTTAATTTAGCAAGCGTTTAGATAAAGCAGTAGCTTATATTCTTTATAGTTAGGCAAGAACTTGCTAGGCTAAGGCAAGTTCTTTATTAAACAGCATTTTATTTAGCATGCTCAAAACAGCCATTGTAACCATTTTTTTTACCTTCCTTATTGCTTGCACTAGCGTGAAGAAAGCCGGTGTTGTCTACCATAATAGTTTTGATTTTTCATTGGTGAAAAGCTATAGCCTGCATGGCAGAAACTCCGCTTTTAGTGAAGCGCAAAACTTGTCAGATATTAGTCGTAACACCATTGAAATTACCATTGAACAAGTCATGGCTAAGCGGAATTTTAGTTACCAAAGCTTAGAGGAAGCCGACATTATCGTGACCTATCACGTTGTTAGCGGTAGTCGAAAAGATTATATTAACTACAATAAAATTGTCCGTTTTTGTCTCCCTTGCTTGCAAGCAACAACATGGCAAACAGCGCAACAATACGGCGAAATTCATCGTGGTAGTTTAATCCTAGACTTGGTTGATCCGAAACAAAATCGCTCTGTTTGGCGTAGTGTTTATGCTTTGGGGTTACAACCGAGAGAAAACAGCGTGGAGACTAACGACAAGATAAAAAAAGCCATCTCAGCGATGTTGGCACAATACCCAGTGAGTTTGTAGCCACGGCAAATAAGTGCCAAAGCAGGTTTTTAAAAATAGCTATGCCTAAAAGAATGCGCTTAACTGGTTTAACAAAGTGTTTAAAAAGCTATTCAACTTGCGGTTGCCTGTCTATAATATCGCACTCACCCATGCCTACACTTAAAATGTAAAAAGACAGAGTAACACTATGAATTTCCCCAATGACGAAACAGGTCAAGTATTAGCAGAGATGCAGCAAGCAGGTATAGATCTAAGTGCAATGCATGATGTGGTGTTTTTTCATTTATTTGAACAAGAAGCACAAGCGCGCGCCATGGCTAAATACCTGAAAGAAAATATAGACGCGGTTAGCATTAAGGTACACCCTGATGAAACACCAAATGTATGGGATGTGGACTGCACCATACAAATGGTGCCAAGTTATGACGCCATTATTAAACAAGAAACTGACTTTGACCAGCTCGTGAGTAAATTTTCTGGTTATACCGATGGTTGGGGTATAGAAGCATAGCATCAGTCAATAGTTAACAATTAAGTTACTTATCTGCTTTATTAATAATTTCAAAAGCAGGTAAGGAAACTTGCCAATAAATGGCTGCTAACCTCATTACTAAAGCGCCCGAAATAGCTATCATAATAACTTCATCTTCCGGCCAACCTAGTGCATGAAAAATAACATATAAACTACCGCCTAGCATGGCAGCAAAGGCATATATTTCTTTGCTTAAAATCATCGGAATAACATTACACAAGACATCTCGAATCATACCGCCAGCAACCCCAGTAATAGTCCCCATTACAATAGCCACTGGTACTGGTGCGCCTAGGGCCATTGATTTTTGTGTTCCTAAGGCAGCAAACACAGCCAAGCCTAGAGCATCAGCAACCAGCAAAAAACGCTTAGGAATACGTCTTGGCCGGCGAATAATAGTAATGGTAAAGATTACGGTCGCTAAAATAACATAAAGATAAGACGGCTCAACCACCCAAAAAACAGGAACCTGTAAAATAGTATCACGGATGGTACCGCCACCAACAGCCGTAACGCAAGCCAACACCACAACACCAAAAGGATCTAGCCTGTACCTGCCGGCCATTAATGCACCAGACAGCGCAAATACAATCACGCCAAACATATCTAAATAGTAGAAAAGTTCACTCATCAGTTATGCGGAGAGTCCACAGTAACAACAGGTAGTTCGGCTTCAAGCCAACCATTCATATCACCGGATAAATGATGTAAGTTGGTAAAGCCATTTTCAGTTAATATACTTTCGGCAAAGTCAGCTCGGCGACCAGAGCGACAATAAACTACAATTTTACTGCTTTTATATTGTTCTAATAAAGCAAGGTTATCTTTAATAGCGTTATGGCTAATATTAATAGCACCAGCAACATGGCCTTCGTTATATTCTTTAGCTGTGCGAACATCTAGTAATACAATATTATTGGGGGCTTTTAAGGCTTCAAGCAAACCTTGTTGCGAAATTTCAGGAACATCACTGGCTAATACAGCAGCGGTGAAAAGGCTCAGCGCTAATACAAAAACTTTAATCATTTTACACATGGTTATTCCTTAATATTAGTAGGGTATTGGTAGTATATATTAGTTACCACTAATGTACTATGTTGTTCTTCAGTATTGCTGAAGTTGTGCTTGTTATACTGTACAAATTAAGTGTTCGGCTTGGGGGGATAATAGCCAAAAGAGGGATAAGTAGGTTAGTTAACTATTGGCAGCAAGCAACTCAATGACAATAGCGAGTAAAACCATTAAAAGTAAACTTAAGTAAATAATGCTGTTAACCTTTCTGCTCGCATTAATAATATCGTTTGCCTGAGGTTGCCTTGCTAAATCATTAAAATTAATTCGACGTAATTTTTCTTGGTTATTGTTGTCATGGTATAAGGCAACACCCCCAAGTCTAATGCTTAAATTCAATGCTAATAATAATAGCGCCAAATTATTGTTAAGACGAAAAAAGTATTGCTTACTTAAATGCCAATACAACGCAAAGTTTTTTCCTAAACTTGTCAATAATAATAATAAAGAAAATACCCTAACAGGGAACCAGGTAATAAGGTTAACCAAGTAATTGCTATAAAAACCAAAATGTCGGTGCGTTACTAGTTTAATATTCCAGCAATAGTGCATTTCTAAGAGCAGTCGGTAGCTTAGTGCCATTAACGGCCCTAGAGTCATAAAAATAAAAGCAACAACATAGCCCTGTTGTAAGGTGCGTAGCAGTTGCATTTCAATGCAAGATTTACTAATTCCTAAATTTGATAATGGCGCTGTTTCTCGCAGCACCCAAGGCGTTAGAGTTTGCTTGGCTAGTGTTTTTTGTTTGGCGTTTAAGGCATGTGCTATGTCATTACTGGCGTTTGTCACGCCAAAAGCACCGAGTGCAACATACAGTAAAAGCCCTTGCCATAAGACGTCTATTTCAATAAAAGACTCAAACATCCATAAAATGATAATCAGGGGGGCTAGAGTAATAATAATCGCCACTAAGCCGGCAATAGTTTGTTGTTTGTCAGCGTTTTGTGGTTTGTTGACTTTAGCGCTGAGTTGATGACAATAAAACTGAAAAAAGCGCAATGGCTCATGCGCAACAAAATGGCTAACAAGCGCTTTTGTTAAGATCACAGCAAGCAATGTTAGTAGTTGGTAACTAAAAGCTGAAAGCGCACTCAATTCAGTCATTGTTTAATCACTTATGTTATTGAAGATAAAAGCGCTGTTTATCAAGCATGACTCTAATCAGGCATGATTTTTTATCAGATATGACTTTTTTATCAAGCATAAACTTAAAGTGCAAGCGTTTTACCTTTCAGTGCGTTGAGCATGTTTATCACCAATGTTGATGAGTTAATCGAGGCAGTGTCTAAATACTCCTCAAAAGAGGTCGGCGACTCTTTGCCTGCAATATCTGAGAGTGAGCGAATAATAACAAAAGGGACAGTAAACTGATGACAAGTATGGGCAATGGCTGCGCCTTCCATTTCAACAGCCACCATAGTAGGAAAGTTAGCTCGCGCTTTCGCAATGTCATCGTCTTTTGTCATAAAGGTGTCACCTGTGGTGATTAAACCAACCATGGCCTGAATACCATCAAGCTGCTCAATCCCTGCTTGTGCAGCATCAACTAAGGCTTGATGAGGTGTATAAGCCGGTGGGTTTGCAGGTAATTGTCCTATTTCGTAACCAAATGCCGTCACATCAACGTCGTGGTAGCGCACTTCAGAGCTTACGACAATATCACCTACTTTAAGTGTGGCGTCAAAGCCGCCAGCAGAGCCAGTATTGACGATATAGTCTGGCTGAAACCGATCAATGAGTATTGCTGTAGCTAGTGCTGCCGCCACTTTACCAATACCCGATTGCACAATAACGACCTCGTTATGGTCAAGTTGTCCTTGATAGAAGACAAAACCTGCATGAGTACTAGTTTCACAATTTGTTAATTTCTCTTTTAAAATGGCAACTTCTGGCTCCATTGCGCCAATAATACCTGCTTTCATGCAGTTCTCTTTAACGGATAAATTTACCTAAGATTATAACTTGCCTTATAAAAAAAAGTCACTCTATATTGTTACCATTGGCTAGATAGCGCTATCACTTGTTTTTAATTGGTTTAATGTAAGAAGCCAGCAAATAATTAATTTGCTGGCTTAAATGCCTGTTAAATTATGGTTTAATCATTAAAGCTGAGTTAAATTAATGAGGCAATGCGGCGACATTTCGTTCTGGCAATCGCCCTGGCATTTGTGCTGCTAATTCTGCTTGAGCGGCAGTTGGACTCAAAGCGCCTGTGTTTTTTGAACGCGCTTTTAACATAGGCGCGGGTATATTTACGCCTTTAATTTTAGGTGTAGCTGCTTTGTTTCCTAACAAGCGAGAATTGATGCAAGTGCGAATTTCATCTAGGGTGTAATTTGCTTTTACCTTGATGCGTAAATGCGGGATTGAAGCCGCTTCTAAAGCGCCGCTAACAAACCAATCTTTTTTAATTTTGTAACCACGCCCTTGTGTATCGACTAAATCTACAGTGCCTAATAATTTCATCGTGCTACGTTCACAAATAACAAAGTCTAAATACTTACCTTGCGCATTGGTAGCAGCTTTCTGGCTTGCTTTATCAGATATGCCATTTCGTATGGTAACAATGTCAGAAAGCTTTACTCGGTTAAGTATGCGGTATTTTGGCCCCATTGCTTGTTCTAATAAATTTTGAAAGTTTTTTTCTGCTGCGGTAAATACACTCGCTTTACTGTCAAAAGGGAAGGGAAAACTGTTGTCATTTAAACGGCTTGCTAATACCGCAACGATAACAACTAAGCTAATTAACGCAAATAAAATAAGTTCCATAAATATCTCCGACAATTCAAATAATTGACACTTTGCTCACTGATATGAGTAAAGTGGTTCTTAATATTGAATAAGCAAAATGTGCGCCAGAAAGTTGCAGCGGGAGGTTTTTATTGTATAAGTCGTCTTTTAGGTGAAGTTGATCGGTAAAACTTTAATAACCAAAAGGTTTTTGTCGCTCTTGGTTATTAATTTGGCGCTATCCTGTCTTCAATGACTCAGTGGCTACGCTGTAAGTTGCAATAAAAGTTGCCATGGTGGATTATGCGTTAGGGTATTTTTCTTCTAAAGCCGTATATAATTGTTGCTGAAAGTCATCGGCACTAACATCAAGTGTATTAACTAGATTAGCCAATACCTCGTTGTCTTCTTCACCATGCCAAACCTTAATATAGCTGCCTTCTTTATAGCCATGATCTTGGCGGAAGAAGTTTAAGGTATTTTTGCCAACATATTGACGAAATAATTCATCTAAATCCATGTTCATTAATGACATGCAGTCAGCTAACGCTTTAGCATTAAAAACTTTGTCGGTAACCGCGGCAGAAGCTAAACTTTCTAAGGCAATTTTAAAGTCATCTTCGCCAGTGCCTTGATGCAGTTCTTTCGCAAGTTTAGCTGAAATTTTTTCAACATTAGAGTTGGCCATTAAGCGTAAACTTAAACCAAAATGAAATATGTCTACTAATTCAAGTTGAACTTGAGCAATATCAATTTCTTGATGTTTCCACCACTTCCAACCGTGGTGGTCTAGCATTTCGGCACACTCAACCCAAATAGCACGATACCACTCATAACCGTTGCTACGCCATGTTTCACTCACTCTTGAGTTCATTGCATCTTGCATAGTTAACATTTGACTAATTTGCTTTTGTGCTACTGACAAAGCTGTAGATAATTGTTCGCTCATTTTGTTCTCTGATTGTTGTAAGTCTGGGGTAATTTTGCTGTAGCTAATACCAATTTTATCGACTTGGTATAATACTGAGTCTCGAGTTAATGTACAGATATTTTACTTTTGATAAAAGAAATAATGCTAATTTACCAAGGTAAATTAGCATTATTTTATTGTGTTGACTTAAAACTATTTAAGTTATTTGCTACTAAAGCAGATTAAGCATGTCTGCGTTTTACCCAGGTTAAGCCCAGTAAAGCTAACGCAAATAAAATGGCACTTGTTGGCTCTGGTACACTGGTAGGCTTGTCAATAGAGGTACCAGCTACAGTAATCCCATCAAAAGCTAAGCCTGAATCGAAAAGGGTATCGACCCAATTTGTAACGCCAAACTCAAGGTAATAATTACCAGTATCTAAAATTGAATAATTTGATTGAATCCAGCCGGTATAGCCACAACCTGACGCATAACATGCACCTGAGTTATTGCCAAGAGGGGTCCACTCAGGTGCACCAGCAGCTACTGCAACTGTACTCGGTGTAAGTGTTGCTTCCGTTGCAGGCAGACCATTACCTGTTACTATGTCATTAATAATGTTTGTTCGTGCAGTAAATAGCATGGCGATTTGTGTAAAAGAGCTATCTAATAAACGTGCCCAACTATAATCAGAAAAAGTAGCACCGTCAGAAGTTACATAGTTAAAGTAAAACTCTAAATCGTCACCCGCGTTAGCAGTAAAAGCAGCAGATTGTAGCACAGAGCCATTAGCGCCCAATAATCCCCCTAAACCTACACCTGTAACGGCATCATCAGTAGAAACCCAACCATAATTTGTATTGCCTGTTGGGGATGTTGTAACCACTCCATCAGCGGAGCTTACACCACAATTTCCTGCGCAATTCCAATTGCTTGGTATTCCATTATCAAATGTGTTAGTTATTAATGCGGCTGAGGTGTTAAGTGAAACAACAACAGGTATCACGGCAGTCATAATATATTTTATTTTATTTAACATCTTTAAACTTCTCTCTTGTTAATTTTATCTCTTACTGGTCAAACCAGGCTGCACAGGTTGTACCACTTTTTGTTTTTAATTAATTAACAATGGCTTATGGTTTTTCATTCTACGTTTGTTTAAGATGTGTAAAAAAAACTGACTATTTATCTCCGTTTATTGCGCTTATTGGCTGAATAATTTTTTTCTTACCATTGCGCGATAATCTTTGGGTGTTAATAATAAATTCTGCTTGAACAAACGGGTTAAATGGCCTTGATCTTGATAGCCCACATGGTCAGATATTTCTTGTATTGACAAGTTAGTGGATGCCAGTAAGTCTTTAGCGGCTTCTATACGCAATTGCTGCCAATATTGTGTCGCACGAATACCTGTGGCTATTTTAAAACGGCGACTAAATGAACGTTGGCTTAAACCAAACTGTTCAGCCAGTGCAGCTAAACTAAGCTCACTATTTAAGTTGGTACGTAACCAAAATTGTATTTGTGCAATTAATTCATCGGCATGACGGTCAACAGCACCTTCTAAATAGCGTTGTTCTTCATAGGGTTTTCTAATTTCATGGGAAAAATTACGCTCAACATTTTGTGCCGCAGCACGGCCATAAGTTTGGCCAATAATATGCACAATAATATCAGCCAATGCATTTAAGCTAGCTGCACAATAAATGCGTTCAGATTGTGTTATAAAAAAATCAGGTTTAATGTCTACTTTGGGGTAATCGCGTTTGAATTGTGCAACATAGTGCCAATGTGTTGTTGCACTATGTTCATCCAGTAAGCCAGACTCTGCCAAAAAGCAAACACCAGTACCTACGCCAAGCAGGGTTGACCCTTGTTGCCAACAATACTTAAGCCAAGTAATTAATTTTTTATGCTGTTTTAAAACAGGCCTAGGGTTGCGCCATAAGCTGGGGACTAGAATAATGTCAGGCACATAATCTTTATCAGTCGCTAAATTATTTAAGGCAATGTCAGGAATTAATTGTATACCTGCACGCGAAGTCACCGCTTTATTTTCTTGGCTAACAAACTGGGTAATTAGCTTGGTACTTGATTTGTTATATCGCCGAGCAAAAGCCTCACCGGCGAGAAGCATTTCTAACGGCAAGGTTAAGCCAGTGGCTAAAACATGCTGATAAACAACCAACCCAACACTCAAATTTTTAGCGTTTACGCCATTATTTTTGTTCATTAGCCTACCAAGGTACCAATATATAAATATTTGGCCATTATGGCATATTATTTGGCTTTTTTAACGTATTACTTTGAGCTTCTTAACTATAAACTAGCTTCATTAAGCAAATTATTTATCGTGACGTTACAAAGGTTATTTACATGACATTATTACCTGTAGTTATTGGCATGGGCGGCATTAACGCCGCCGGCCGTACATCTTTTCACCAAGGCTTCCGTCGTATTGTTATTGATAAAATTAGTGCACAGGCACGCGAAGAAACATTTATGGGCTTAGCTAGCTTAATGAAGCTAGTGTCGTATCAAAATGGCCAATTACTTGATCAACAAGGCAATGTGGTTGCGGCAAATGAAATAGAAGCTAAGTTTGGCCAACAAATCCTTGAAGGTACCTTAATTAGGAAAATAGAAAAAAATCACTTTGATGTTGATGCAACGCATTGGCACCAAAAAATGCATATACAAACGACTGATAACAATATTACGTTTGAATTGCGCGCTAAAGAGTTGCCTCAACCCGTTCCGCCTACATGGATAGTGACAGACATTGGAGGAAAGAAGGTGCGGGTTGAAATACCAGATGAGTTAGTTATTGCACATGATGCCTACCGTGATAACCCTATTAAAGCAGCAGGGCAAATGCCAACAGGTTTTGATCCCAGCATACTCTACAATAGTCGGTATCAACCACGCGGATTACAAGCGACTATTTTTGCGGCCACAGACGCTATTCGTTCTACGGGTATTGAGTGGGATGCTATCTTAAATAAAATTAGCCCAGATCAAATCGGCACCTATTCAGCCTCGGTTGTAGGGCAAATGCAACAAGAAGGCTTAGGGGGGTTATTAAAAAGCCGTTTGTCTGGCTCAAGGGTAAGCACCAAACAGTTAGCTTTAGGGCTAAATACCATGTCGACAGACTTTATTAATGCTTATGTTACCGGCAATGTTGGTACTACTTTCTCATCATCAGGGGCTTGTGCAACGTTTCTTTATAATTTACGTACTGCAGTACAAGATATGCAAGCGGGTAGAGTACGTGTTGCTATTGTTGGTAGTGCTGAAGCGCCTATTACACCTGAAGTTATAGAAGGTTTTGGTAATATGAGTGCGTTAGCCAACGAGGAAGGATTAAAAAAACTTGATAACAGTGACACGGCAGATCACCGCCGTACTAGCAGACCCTTTGGAAACAACTGTGGTTTTACTATTGGTGAAGCTGCACAGTTTGTGGTGTTGATGGACGATGCCCTTGCCCTTGAGATGGGGGCTAAAGTTATGGGGTCAGTTGCTGATGTTTTTGTCAATGCAGATGGTTATAAAAAATCAATTACGGCACCTGGGCCGGGTAATTATATTACCATGGCAAAGTCGGTGGCGTTAGCACAAACTATTTTAGGTAAAGAGTCATTACAAAAACGCAGTTTTATTCTAGCGCATGGTTCAAGTACCCCGCAAAACCGTGTTACTGAGTCATTAATTTATGACCGTATCGCAACAAGCTTTGCTATTAATAATTGGCCTGTTGCAGCGCCTAAAGCCTTTGTAGGTCATACTATTGGCCCTGCTAGTGGCGACCAAATGGCAATGGCTTTGGGTATTTTTAGTGACAATATTATGCCAGGTATTACTACGATTGATAAAGTAGCTGACGATGTACATAGTGATCGCTTAAACATTGCCACAGAACACTGGCATTGCGGTGACATGGATGTGGCTTTTATTAACTCAAAAGGTTTTGGTGGCAATAACGCTACAGCGGTAGTGCTTTCGGCAAAAGTAACAATGGCAATGATGCACAAACGTTATGGTGAAAAAGCAATGGCTGAGTATCAGCAAAAGCTAACCCAAGTTGAACAAGCGCAAAATGATTATCGTCAACGTGCTAACCAAGGTGAGTTTAATCTTATTTATAAATTTGGTGAAGGCTTACTCGACGAAAACTTAATGGATATTAGTGATGAAAGTTTAACCTTTGCTGAATTTAAGCATAAAATCACTTTACCGAACAAAAACCCATTTGAAGATATGATGTAATCGCTCACTAAGCCTGCTTTAGCGCCATAATAAACAGCAGCAGTGTGGGCATAAAACCTAACGAGTAGTAAATTTAACAGACTCAATGGTGAGTGATAAATACTGCTGTACATAAACACAGTTAGTGCGCTATATTTGTTATATCACCTGCTTATATCTGTCTTATCATTGAAACTATACATTGCTGAAAAGCCGAGTTTAGGAAGAGCTATTGCCGCAGCACTTCCTAAGCCTCATAAAAACCACAAGACCCATATAGAAGTTGCTAACGGCGATGTTGTTAGTTGGTGCGTAGGACATATTTTAGAGCAAGCTGATCCCGAAGACTATGATGAGCGCTTTAAAAAGTGGTCGATGGAAACACTACCTATGCTACCCCAGCAATGGCAGTTAAAGCCTATTGCTCGCACACGTGCTCAGCTAACCGCGCTACGTAAGCTAGTAAAACAAGCGGATGATCTTATTCACGCCGGTGATCCAGACCGAGAAGGGCAATTGCTAGTGGATGAAGTGATTGATTATTTAAAGGTTTCAAAAACTAAAAAATTAAGAGTAAAACGCTTATTAATTAGTGACTTGAACTTGCCTGCTGTTAAACGTTCACTTAATGCGCTTAAAGCTAATCAAGATTTTATGCCATTATCAATCTCAGCATTAGCACGCTCACGCGCTGATTGGCTTTATGGCTTAAACTTAACTAGAGCATACACACTACAGGGGCAAAAGCACGGTTATAACAGTGTTTTGTCAGTAGGGCGTGTACAAACCCCCGTTTTAGGATTAGTTGTGCGGCGTGAGCAAACAATTGCGGCATTTGTTTCTAAGCCGTATTACCAAGTTCTCGCGCATTTAGCCCTTAAAGAATCACAAGGTAACAATGGCTGTTTTACAGTGAAATGGCAACCAAGTGAGGCATGCCAGCAATATTGTGATGATGAAGGGCGCGTGTTGGTTAAAGCATTAGCTGAAAATGTGGTTAGCAGAATCAATAACCAGCCGGCTACGGTAGAAGAGATTAAAACAGAACAAAAACAACAAAACCAGCCGTTACCTTTTAATTTATCTAGCTTACAAATTTCGGCAGCTAAGCAGTTTTCAATGAATGCAAAGTTAGTACTGGACGTTTGTCAGGCGCTTTATGAAAAGCATAAACTGATTACCTACCCGCGCTCAGATTGCCGTTATTTACCTAAAGAGCAATTTAAACAAGCCGCAGGTATTCTTAACAATTTGGCGAACTCGAGTTTACCTTGCAGCGAACAGGCAAAGCATGCCGATAGCACTATGAAAAGTAACGCCTGGAATGATAAAAAAATAACGGCTCACCATGCCATTATTCCAACAGAAAAATCGCCGAATAATATTAATTTAAATTCATTTGAAAAAAATATTTATCTATTAATTACACGACAATATTTGGCGCAGTTTTATCCTGTTTATCGTTATCAGCAAACAAAATTAACAGTGAAAATCGCCGGTGGACTTTTTATTACCACGGCCAAAGTTGAACAACAACAAGGCTGGAAAGTACTTTTTCCTTATAATGACAAATCTTCAGCGTCTAAAGATACATATTTGCCGGCTTTAACAAAAGGGCAGGTGCTTCATTGTCAGCGCGGTGAGCTCATAGAAAAACAAACCTCGCCACCAGAGTCTTTTACTGATGCAACTTTACTTGGTGCTATGACAGGCATCGCGCGCTTTGTTAGTGATGTAAATATTAAAAAAATATTGCGAGATACCGATGGTTTAGGTACAGACGCCACCCGAGCAGGGATTATTGATTTACTCTTTAAACGTGACTTTTTACAGCGACAAGGGAAAAAAATTGTTGCCACTGATATTGGCAAAGCACTTATTAATGCACTGCCTGTTAAAGCAACCTTACCTGATATGACCGCACAGTGGGAGTCTACGCTAACCGCTATTTCAGAAAAAAACGCCAGTTATAACAGCTTTATGCAACCACTTATTAACACGATTACTGAAATGGTTTTAGAAGCGAGCCAGCAATCGTTTGCAAATTTACCTAAAGTGGCTTTTAAACCTAAAAGAAAATTTACTCGCAAAAAAACTTATGCGCGTAAAACAGCGCGTACCTCATAAGTTAAAGCGCATGGTTTAATCCAGTAATGTCTAGCGTTAACGGTGCTGAATATTGTGTTTCAGGGGTAATAAAACTCGCAAAATGAACGAGATTACCATTGTCTAGCACTTTACTGACCAACGAACTGCTGATGTAAGTGTGGTGTATATTAGACGTGATCTTATCTTCGAAGCTAGGTTCATTAAAAGCAAGTAAGTCAAAAGAAGAGGGTTTAAGTACTTTAATTAATGTTGGCGCTAAACTTATAACGTCTAAATTTGAGGCAAAACTGACATAGCTACTACCAGCTTGCGGTGTAACATGTATTGTGAAGTAGTCGTTACCTTTTATGGCATTTAATGAATAGCCATAAGGATCAAAAACAAAATCATCAATGGTAAAGCCAGGTAATAGCTCAGCAATGCCAAAAAACTCCCTAATCGCCTCTGTACTTAGCCCTGGGGTTGTTAAGGTTTGAGAGGCAAACTTGCTTATTTGATAAATTAATAATTCATATGTGGTGTCATCAGGCTTGGCCTTGAAGTGGTTATCTTGATGAAAAACATAATTATGGTGTCCGTATATTTCACCAAAACGGTAAGCTTTACCCTTGATATATTTTGAAAGTAATTTTATATCATCGCCAAAACAACTTAACTGCGCACTAGAAAAATACTCATTTTTTCTTTGGTAAGTGATATGCGCAATGTTTTGTGGTTGAGTGTGTTTAATAAAATATTCAATCGATTTTACTAAATGGGTAAGGCCGCACGTTAAAATTAAAAAACGATCGTCCCAAACAAATAAGCTAGACTCAGAAAGTAAAAAAGCCTTACAGTGCTCATTTTTAATAGAAGATAATATTTGAGCATTACAACATGCCACAAGTTCTTGCCAAAAAGTATCACTGACATCGTTCAGTAATGAAATAGTTTTGGTATTCACTACTACTTCAGCTTTTTTTTCAGAGCCTTCAAAAAACACAAGGAAATCCTTAAAACGGGCCTAAAAATTACAATTGCCAGAAAAAGTTTCGACACTTTATAATTTTATTTATTAATCAATATTTAAAATAGCAGTCAACCGAATGTCTGCTTGGCTTTATGTTGCGATAAGGCCAGGCAAACAGCATGGCTTAGTTACGTTCGATACTCAGCGTTAATTTTTACGTAATCATAGCTAAAATCACAGGTCCAAATAGTCGCTTGTGCATTGCCGCGATGTAATTGTACGCTAATATCAATCTCAGCTTCATCCATTATTTTTTGCCCGTCAGCTTCTTGGTAACTGGCGGCACGCCCACCTTTTTCAGCCACTAAAACATCGCCAAAGTATAACTCTAATGCTGTGGTGTCTAAATTTTCTAACGATGGACATTCCCTTGAAGCATAACCTATTGCCGCTAATACACGGCCTAAATTAGGATCAGAGGCAAACATTGCCGTTTTAACTAGCGGGCTTTTACCAATAGAAAACCCGATCGTTTTTGCTTCCTCATAAGTTAAAGCACCCTTCACCGTTATGGTTAAAAATTTGGTCGCGCCCTCACCATCACGTACTATTGCCTGCGCTAAATATTGTGCAGCTTCAAGTAAGGCATTGAATACCGAAGTAAAACCCTCACAGGTGCGACTGGTAATGGCGGTAGCGGCACTTTTGCCGGTCGCAATAATAATAAAAGAATCGTTGGTAGAGGTGTCACCGTCAACAGAAATACAGTTAAATGATAAATCGGCAATTTCTTTGGTTATTTCATCTAACAACGGCTGACTAATATTTGCATCAGTCGCTAGGTAACCTAGCATGGTAGCCATGTTGGGGTGAATCATCCCTGCGCCTTTAGATATGCCGGTAATATGAATCCTTGCTTGGCCAATGTCTACATGGTTCGTGTAAGCTTTAGGTGCGATGTCGGTTGTCATAATGGCCGTTGCCGCATCAGCCCAGTTATTGGGCGATAAGTTAGCAACAGCATAAGGTAGGCCGGCCAGTAGTTTATCCATAGGCAAATGCTCTAAAATAACGCCTGTGGAAAAAGGTAAGATAGATTCAACAGGAATTGCCATTATTTCTGCTAGGCTTTTACAGGTGGTTAATGCGTCTACCATCCCCTGTTCACCAGTGCCAGCATTAGCATTACCGGTATTAATCACTAAGGCTTTAATGCTATTTTCTTCATTGTTCTTAACCGCATTTAAATGCTTTTTACATAAGGTCACTGGTGCAGCACAAAAACGATTTTGGGTAAATACACCCGAAACAGAACTGCCGTTAGCAATTTCAATAACGAGTAAGTCTTTGCGGTTTGGTTGTTTTATATTTGATTCGGCCCAACCTAGGCGAATACCTTCAATAGAAGCAAGGGAAGTAGAACTGAGTTCAGGTAAGTTTACAGGCATAAAAAGGGAATATTCAGATAAAAAAGTAGATAAATATTACGCGTTTATGGTTTTTTATGCAAAGTAATGTTGTGATGAAATGCCAGAAATCTTAACACAATATAATAGTGAGTAAAATGACAGGTTAATTTAAACAGACAATAGCTAACAATAAGGAATAAATATTGCTTAGCAGTTATACGTCAATTATTTGTCAAAATATACTCATGATCAATAACATTAATATTTATAGCCATTTATTAAATGCCAATTCTACTCAGTCATCCACCAGCTCAGCAGTTGATGAAATAATAACAGAGCATAAACAAACAACAACACCAGCAACAGACCCCGCTAGTGTGAACCAGGCTAATTTATATTTAAGCACAAGAGCACAAAAAATTGACCTATTAAGCCAAGAGTTTTTTAGTCAAGGCACGCTAGATTTTAATGATATTGACGCATTAAAAGAGCGTGTTTATCAACTTGGGCTAATCTCAAAGGAAGACTTTTCCCGTTTAACGGGCGCAGAGTTATCTAACAATAACCTGCCTACAGAAAAAGAGCAGCCCAGCCAAACATTAGTGAGTTTTATTGATGACTTTATCAAGCGCTTAGACGAAGGTGAGGCGAGCAATATGAATGATAACAGCGAAGAAGGCAGTGATCAAAGCAGTGAAGCATTAACAGCACTGAAAGAAATGTTAGTCACAGCTAAAACTATTTTAGCTGATGTAGAAGCAGCCAAAACAGAACCCAATTTTAAACTGTCTTTAACCAGCTCTCTCGCCTTACTTAAAGATACAATTAATGACGAGTTTTTTGATAACATTTCGCTTGATGACAGAGTCGGCATTACTAAAATATACCAATCTCTTGATATTGTAGATAAAATATCGCCGCAGCGCTTAAACAATGAAAAGTTGAACCGCTATTTAGAAATTGGCTCGGCTTAAAATCTATGATTATTTTTAATATCTGTTCCGTTATTTAAAACTACCCCAACTTCACACAAAGACCTATAATTATACCCACCACAATATCTTGTTGGTTTGTAAGTAACTTTACTATGGTAGGAATGCCTTGTGTTATCACGTTTATATGCTTTTATGCCCGGCTTAAATACCCTGCTCAATTATGAGCGGCAGTGGTTTGCCGATGACGCTAAAGCTGCACTTTCAGTTGCGGCAGTTGCTTTACCTGTTGCTATTGCTTATGCCCAGCTTACCGGTGTAAATGCAGCCGTTGGGTTATATTCTTGCGTACTACCGATGATAATTTATGCACTATTTGGTAGCTCTAAGCAGCTAATTGTTGGTCCTGACGCTGCCACCTGTGCAGTTATTGCGGCCGTTGTTACTCCATTAGCTGCTGGCGATAGTATTAAGCATTGGCAGTTAGTAATAACCATGACAGTGATGACAGGCTTTTGGTGTATTATTGCTAGTCGATTTAAGCTAGGTGTATTGGCTGATTTTTTATCTAAACCAATTTTGATGGGGTTATTAAATGGCGTGGCAATTACCATTATTGTTGGGCAGTTTTCTAAAGTTTTTGGCTTTACTTTCGACAATAAACACCTAATAGAGCGTTTAGGTGGTGTACCCACTTATTTATCACAAGCCCATATACCCACCATGTTAATGGCGTTTCTTACCGTTGCTGTTTATTTCGTGGTGAAACGCCTAAAACCCACTTGGCCAGCGTCAATGCTAGCAATTGCCTTGACAGCGGCTCTTGTCTGGTCTTTAAGTTTGGAACAATTTGACATCAAAACGATTGGTGTTGTCGAGGGTGGCTTACCGTTATTTCACACACCTGACTTCAATATTGGTATTATTCGTGAATTGGTTATACCAGCGCTGAACTTAGCCATCGTCAGCTTTGTCAGTATGATGTTAACTGCACGCAGTTTTGCAGCGAAAAATGGTTATGATATTGACGCAGATAAAGAATTTATGGCGTTAGGTTTTGCCAATATCGCTTCTGCCTTATCACAAGGTTTTGCCGTAAGTGGTGCAGACTCACGTACCGCAGTAAATGATGCTAATGGTGGTAAAACACAGTTAGTCTCTATTATCGCAGCGGCTATTATTGGTATTATTGCTGTTTTTTTAACAGCCCCACTTGAGTTTATCCCAAGCGCGGCATTAGGGGTTGTATTAATAATAGCCTCAATTCACCTATTAGACTTGAAGGCAGTATGGAAATTAAGGTTTAGAGACCGACAAGCATTTTACTTAACTTTAGCGACATTATTTGCCGTGCTTTTTGTGGGGGTTATCCCTGGTATTACCCTAGCGGTATTGTTAGGCTTGTTCCAATTTATCCGTACCGTGATGCGGCCAACCGATAATGTACTCGGTGTGGACGTTAACGGTGTGGTGAGAAGCTTAGATACCAGTGATAAAGCAAAAGGAGTGAAAGGTGTTCTTATTTATCGCTTTAACTCACCTTTAACTTATTTTAATGCCAGTTACTTTAAGCGGCGACTACTAGAGCAATATGCTCGTGAAAAAGAAGGAGTCGCCTGTGTTATTATTGACGCTGTGCCATGCTTCACTCACTTAGATCTCAGTGTTATGGCGATGCTAGCTGATTTAGACGTTATTTTTAGAAAGCGAGAGGTACGCTTAGAAATAGCAGGGAGAAAACGCCAGCTACTCGACTGGTTTAAAAAAACAGATATAAAATCAGGCCATGAGGGAATTTATATTCACTCAGATTTATATTTAGCCCTTAGAAAGAATCAACTTGTTACGGCAGAAATAGTGTCTGAACTAAACACTGAAGCTAATTAACGTATATATACAGCTAGATGGAGTTATACTAGCACTTCGCCGCTATGTTTTGCGGCGAAGCACAAGCCAATTGCGTCCACACCCTCAGCAAACCTTAACAATTTGGTATTATTATGGAGACTTCTGGCCAAGGGGGATTACACCTTCTTGAATAATCGTCAGTTTGGGCACTAGAGGAATATTTATATCTAATTTTGCCGTCAGTTGGTAATTAATATTCCGCTCTTTATTATGAAAGAGTGCTTTGATCACTTTTATTCCCCCAATTAAACTCGCTGAAACAGGTAAAACAAAACGTGACTCACTGTAAGCCCCTACAGTAGGAATATTCGCTAAAACACCATGAGCCAAGCTTTCACCTGCTACACTGAGCTGGTAGCTGATACCATTAAGCGGCAATTCAAAATTATTGGGGTTGATTAACGTTAAGCCCACTTCAAAATTTTGTTCAAAACCGTTAATGGGCAAGGCCTTAAAAGAAGTTAACGCGACACTAGGTTCTTCGTAGTTGAGATGAAAGTTTGCACAGCCAGACAGAAGTAGCAGAGTTAACGTAAGCCAAAGGGGGAAGCCTAATTTTCTAGCAATAATCATATTTATCCTTAACAGAGCAATGAATCAGTTGGCTGATATGTAGTAAAGCTGTGAGCACAGCATTATGGATAGTATATCAATGAAATCGACCACGCTCTTCATAAATAAATTTTAGCTTTAGTGATAAAAGGGAGGAGCCAGAACGGTTCAGGTGTCGTGCTTTGCTCTAGTTTCTGCATCCAAGCAGTCGTGCCGGAGTCGAACTGCCAACCTCACTGAGTTACTGATTCAATCAGTAGCGGCCAGTTTTAAAAATAAACTATCAGTTTTAAGACAAATAAAAAAGCCTCAACATTGCTGTTGAGGCTTTATTATGA